>CALDMR010000027.1 GCA_937915065.1 uncultured Clostridia bacterium | reverse complement strand
TTCACCATCTCCGGCCGTGGTACCGTTGCTACCGGCCGTGTGGAGCGTGGCCAGCTGAAGCTGTCCGAGGAAGTCGAGATCGTCGGCCTGTCCGAGGAGAAGAAGAAGACCGTTGTTACCGGTATCGAGATGTTCCACAAGCTGCTGGACTACGCTGAGGCCGGCGACAACATCGGCGCCCTGCTGCGTGGTATTGCCAAGACCGACATCGAGCGCGGCCAGGTTCTGTGCAAGCCCGGTTCCATTCACCCCCTGACCAAGTTCGTGGGCCAGGTGTACGTCCTGTCCAAGGAAGAGGGCGGCCGTCACACTCCCTTCTTCAACAACTGCATGCCCGGCGATAACGTCGACATGAAGGTCGAGCTGATCACCCCCATCGCTATCGAGAAGGGTCTGCGCTTCGCTATCCGCGAGGGCGGCCGTACCGTTGGCTCCGGCGTGGTCATCGAGGTTCACGACTAATTGAATCGTTTAAAAAAGAGTCAGCCCAATCGGGCTGGCTCTTTTTTTATGAAAAATGCGCATTGCAGTTCAGCTGTTTTCGCGTCCTGGTTTTTCAGGACTCAACTTTGCGGAGACAACGGCCATTTGTTCGGCGGTGGGTTCCCAGTCGAAGCGGATCTCAACAAACTGGTTGTCGTAGCAAAGCAGATAATCATTCCGGGAACCAAATTTGGAGTCATAGAGACGGTAAACTTCGTTGGCGTTCCAGGGAGAGGGATTTTCTGAGATGAAGATTTCTTTTCGCCCCGGCTCAAACTGCTGGTGTGCACGGATTAGATGTTCCTTGCACAGGTTGTAGAGGAACGGTATTTTGACTGTGGTTACTGTGTAGGAAAGCTGCGGAATTTCAGTATAGTTCTCCGCGTCAAAACGGGGGTATTGGTGCATTTCAACCCGGCTGATCAGAAGGGAGGCGCTGCCTCTGCGTTCTCTGACATAATCATCACATTCGATCGATTGAAGATCCTCCACGACCAGGGGTAATGTATCCTGATGGAGGGTCCAAGTCATGCCGCCGTGTTGATAGGTCTCTGCGTTTCCGCCTGCAAGCAGTCCGTGGGAGGAAGCCTGGAGAATGGCAAAAGTAATTCCGCCCAGGATGAGGAAGGAAGCGGCGAAACAGGTCAGGATTGTAACGGCGCGGTTGATGCCTTTAGATACTTTCTTGCGCTTGAGAAGTTTTTTCGTGCCGTTGGTGATGAGAAAGAGACCGGGTAGATAAAGGGCGATGAGAATTGCCAGCCACCTTTGCATAGGGTTTTCGTAGAGAATGGGGATATAGTTGATGAGCCAAAAGGCTGCGCCAATGAGCAGGATGACGAATAGGGCTTTTTGAAATGGGACTGTGTTGACTGCTTCTAAAAATGCACCGTGCTGTGCGGCTTTTTTGGCCCGGGCATACCAGATGGCATAAGAAAACAGTTCCACAGCGCAGATCAGAGCCAGCAATAGAAATACAAAGCCTGTGAACAGGCGAGTTGGCGCGGAAAGCAAATCGATGGGGTCACGGAATAAATTGCTGATCCACAGACCGCCGTTGAATATGGAAATTGTTAGGAGAATGATGTATAGAGGGAGAAAACCTTTTTTTGCAGAAGCGTGAATGGTCTGCAATTCCAACTCTGGCTCCGTTTCAATCGGAATTGGATCGTCCTGCTCGTTGTAAAAAATTTGCATCTGGGCTGAAGTGCAGGCTAATTGCCAGCCGGTGTGCGCGCAAAAGTCGTGGAATTGCTTTTCCCCTTCGGTGGGTTCCGGATCAAATTCCGAAGCTTTTGGATAATAGGAAACTGTAAAGTGAAGATGCTTGGGTTCCGTGCGGCGGTAGAGCCAGCCGGTACTGGTGATACATTCAATCATCCACCCTTGCGCTGCCATATCCTCCAGATAGGCGCTGATTCCTGCTCGATTATAAAAGGAGGGCAGCATTATGCGGCGCTTTGTGTCTTTCATGGAAGAGACTCCTTTCCAAAAATCCGTTGATAATCTGATAGCTGTGCGGCCAGCCTGTCGCGTTCTTTTGTCAGCATTTCCTGGCCCTTTTCTGTGAGGATGTAGCTGCGGCGCCGACCTTCTGTTTTGGTTTCACGGATCATTCCTGCATCCAGAAATTGCTCCAGCAGGGTATAGAGTGTGCCGGAACCCACATGAACCCGTTGATTTGTCATGGCCGGAACTCGGTCAAGGATATCCATGCCGCAGCATTCCTCTTTCAGGCAGAGCAGAGTATAGAACATCTGCTCTGTTAGTGTCTGGAATTTTAAGCGTGCCACGGAACCTACCCTCCTTTTTCTCGATAATCGAGTATTGTTGCCCTTATTATATCTCGATAATCGAGAATGTCAAGAGGGAGATGAAACGGCTTTATGCCGTAGGAATCCCATGTTCGCAAGCGAGCGGGAGCGTCTTTGTATAGGTGATTTCGCTATAGAAAAGCAAAACGGTACTTGGCTTTCCGCCAAGTACCGTTTTCAAAACTGGGCCGTGAAACGAAGACTACCCGGGGTATTGCAAATTGCTGATAAATCCATCGGCGCCGGTGGATAAAATATCCCCGGCAATTACGGTGTCGCCGGACAGGTACAGATTGGCCTGGACGCCTTCGGGTTGTCCCGGATAATTCAGCACGGTATAGGTATACCGTTTGACCCGCTGGCCGCAGTAGGGCGCCAGATCCAATTGGTTTTCTGCCTGGAGGGTGTTGTAGGAGCGGTAGGAATCGCTGAGGGTCTCCGGCAGCACCAAATCCAGGGTTTCTACGGCGGAGGGGTTGACTTCCCATCCCCATTCGGACAGATAGCGCACCCGATCTTCGTTCCCGCTGATATTTTCGGGAGCGGGGGGCGTTTTGGCGGAGGACTGATGCAGCTGCCCGGAGGCAAACACCAGGGCACAGAGAAGAATACATCCCGCCGCTACACCGGCCACGGCCTTGACTTTTGACAGATTTGCAGTCATGATCCACACAATATATCACTTCCCTTGGGTAGGATTCTATTCCGTCGAGGGGAAAAATATGATACAATAACGGCAATCAGCTGGAAAGGAAGATGTGTATGGCGCTGCTGCGGTTGGACAAGATCATCGGCTCCACAGGACGCTGGTCCCGCAGGGAGATCAAGCAACTGGTCAAGGAGGGTCGGGTGCTGGTGAACGGAAAACCGGCGCCCAGTGCGGATCAGAAATATGTTCCGGAGGAAACGGCCATTCAGGTGGACGGAGAAGAACTGCGCTTTACGCCCTACCATTATGTGATGCTGCATAAGCCGGCGGGCGTGTTGTCTGCCACCGAAGACCGCCGGGCCGGAACGGTGCTGGACCTGCTGCCGCCGGAATTGCAGAAGCTGGAGCTGTTTCCGGTGGGGCGGCTGGATAAGGATACCGAGGGGCTGCTGCTCATGACGGACGACGGGGCCCTGGCCCATCGCCTGTTATCACCAAAGCATCATGTGGACAAGGTGTATTATGCCCGGACCGGCGGCGCTTTGACCGAAGAGGACTGCGCAGCTTTTGCAGAAGGGCTGGTGCTGGAGGACGGTTTGCACTGCCTGCCGGCGCGGATGGAGATCCTTTCTGCCGGTGTGCCGGGGGAAGTGCTGATCACTTTATGCGAAGGAAAATTTCACCAGGTCAAGCGGATGCTGGCCAGCCGTGGGGCCCCTGTTTTGTACCTGAAACGGCTTTCTATGGGGCCATTGCGGCTGGATCCGCAGCTGGAATGCGGAAAATGGCGATATTTGACAAAAACGGAATTAGATGCGCTGCTTACCCTGAAGTGACTAAAGAAAGTACGGCAAAATCATCAAAAATAAACTGGAATTTTGTTGAAAATAGAAGAAAAGTATTGCAATATGTCAATATTGACGCTATAATGGAAGAGGTTTACTTAGCATATTGCATAAATAGCAAATTGCACAAAGCGGTTTGCGTGCCTTTTCTATGAGAATGATGGGGGAGTGAAGTGATCATGTCCGGTAGAATTTTTCAGAATGTGGTCCTGCAATTAAAGGAAACAACAGATAAGGTGATCGGCGTTATCGACACGGAGGGCACAGTGGTTGCCTGCAGCGAACTGTCTGGCATTGGCAAGAAATGGCCGGAGTATGTGCCGGCCATCAACGCGGCTGAGGGGGCGGCCGTTGTGCTGGACGGCAAGACTTTCAAAGCGCTGGCCGGCTGGGGCGCGCGCTTTGATTATGCGGTGTTCGCCGGAGGCGAGGATGCGGTCAGCCATACGGTGTGCGCTATGGCCACGGTGGCTTTGAACACGGCCAAGGCCCACTACGAGGAGAAACACGACAAAGGTTCTTTTATCAAGAATATTATCTCGGACAACATCCTCCTGGGCGACATTTATGTGCGGGCGAAGGAGCTCCATGTGACCACGGAAGTGCCCCGCGGCGTTTTTGTGCTGCGGCAGGCGGATAAAACGGATTCCAGCCTGGTGGACCAGCTGCAGAATCTCTTCCCGGACCGGCAGAACGACTTCGTGCTGAACATCAGCGAAGCCAATGTGGCGCTGATCAAACAGCTGCCCGAGGGCACCGGCGAGATCGAATTGGATCGGATCGCCGCCCAGATCGACGAAGTCGTCAACAGCGACGGCCATGTGATGATCGGCATCGGTACCATCGCCAACCATCTGCGGGATCTGGCAAAGTCTTACAAAGAGGCGCAGATTGCTATCGAAGTGGGCAAAGTGTTTGACACGGAGCGCCACATCATCAACTATGAAAACCTGGGCATCGGCCGCTTGATTTATCAGCTGCCTACTACGCTGTGCGAAATGTTCCTGCAGGAAGTATTCAAGAAAAATCCCATCGATGCCCTGGATCAGGAAACGCTGTTTACCATCAACAAATTCTTTGAAAATAATCTGAACGTGTCCGAAACAGCCCGGAAGCTGTTTGTGCACCGCAATACGCTGGTGTATCGCCTGGAAAAGATCAAAAAGCTGACCGGCTTGGATCTGCGTGAATTTGACGACGCGATTACCTTCAAAGTGGCGCTGATGGTCAAAAAATATCTAACATCCCGCGGGATCGAAGCCTGAAACCGGGCCCGCAGCAAAATGCAAAACGAGGTTCATCTGTAATGATTCGACTAAAAAATGTGGAAAAATGCTACGCCAACGGGGCCAAAGCCATCAATGGTATTTCGCTGGAAATTGAAGACGGCGAGTTTGCTTTTCTGGTGGGGCCTTCGGGCAGCGGCAAATCCACGATTATCAAAATGCTGACCGGAGAGATCGGCCCCACGGCGGGGCGCATTATGATCAACGGTTACAATATGACCAATATTTCTTCCCGGCAGATCCCCTATATGCGCCGCACCATCGGCGTGATCTTTCAGGATTTTCGCCTGCTGGAAAAGAAAAACGTGTATGAAAACATGGTGTTTGCCATGCGTGCCGTGGGCGCGCCGCCGGCGGAGATCAAGCGGCGTATTCCCTATGTGCTGGAGCTGGTGGGGTTGGAAAACAAGACCCGCCGCCTGCCGGGAGAGCTGTCCGGCGGTGAACAGCAGCGTGTGGCCATTGCCCGCGCATTGATCAATAACCCCGAAACCATTATTGCCGATGAACCCACCGGCAACCTGGATCCCGAGCGCTCCTTTGAAATTATGTCTCTGCTGGAGCGGATCAACGATTTGGGTACCACGATGCTGGTCGTGACCCATGAGAAAGACCTGGTCAACCGGTTTTCCAAGCGTGTGATTGCCCTGGAGCGGGGACGGATCGTCAGCGATCAGCGGGGCAGCTATTATAATTTTAGCAAAGGAACAGCGCAGCCATGAAAAAACACGATTTTCGCTACTTTTTCCATGAGGGCATTTCCAATATGTTCTCCCATGGATTTATGTCCTTTGCCGCCGTGGGCATTACCATTGCCTGTCTTTTGATCATGGGAACCTTTTCTCTGGTGGCGGTAAATGCCAATGCCAACCTTCAGAGCCTGCAGCAGCAGAGTGAGATCCTGGCCTTTGTGGACGAGAATTACAGCCAGGAAGAGGCCAAGGCGCTGCAGGGCAGGCTGGAAAAAATTGAGAATGTCCGGTCTGTGACATTTATATCCAAAGAAACGGCCATGGAAACTTATGCCGAAGAGTATTTGGAAGACGAGTCTCTGGCGGAAGATTTGAAACCGGAGATTTTCCGTGACCGCTTCAGCATTCGCATGACCGATCTGGAACAGATGAAGGGAACGGTGCAGGCCATTGAACAGGTGGAGGGCATCGCCAAGGTGCGGGCAGATGAAGATCTGTCGAAGGGCTTTTTGACCATCAGCAGGATCGCTACGGTTGTCTGCATTGCCCTTATTGCGGTGCTGCTTGTGGTTTCCCTGTTTATTATGTCCAACACCATTAAGCTGACGACTTTTGACCGCAAGGATGAAATCGCGATCATGAAAATGGTGGGCGCTACCGACGGGTTTATCCGCTGGCCCTTTGTTTATGAGGGCCTGCTTCTGGGGTGCTTCAGTTCCATTGTGGCCTTTTTCCTGCAATGGGTGCTGTACGCCGGTATTTCCACGGGCATCAGCGCGTCGGATACCTTGCAGCTTCTGGATATCCTGCCCTTTACAGACTTGTGGGCACCGGTTTTGGGCAGCTTTATCATTGTGGGTCTGCTGGTTGGTATTGCCGGCAGCTTGATGGCGATCCGGAAATTCTTGCGGGTTTGATAGATGTATGGCCAATACTGGAACGGGTTGAAGGAGTGAAAAATATGAGTACGATGCATGGACCGAGAAACGATAAAAAGTCCAGGGAAGAAAACTACCGGACGTTTTTTAAATGTGCAATTGGGTTGGCTGTTTTGGTTGTACTGTCCCTAATTGCCACATTTATCACGGGAGGTGCCTGATGAACAAGCACCAAAACGGTAGCGCTGTCCGCAGGGTAAGCTGTATGCTGTTGGCGGCGCTATTGAGCGTATCGCTGTTTTTGCCGTCGGTGGGCGCAGTGACCCAGGCAGATATCGACAAACTGAAAGAGCAGGCCTCCGGCTTGAATGACAAAAAGTCCGAACTGAAGCAGAAGATCGACGCGCTGAGCGAAGATCAGGCGGAGATTTTGGATAAAAAAGAGGCCTTGGACGAGCAATGTACTGTGATCCAGGCGGAGATTGACAATGTGAACAGCCAGATCGCCCAGTACGACGAATTGATCAGCCAGACAGAGCAGCAGATCGCAGAGACGGAGAAAAAAGAAGAGGCCCAGTATGAAGTGTTTTGTGAGCGTGTACGGGCCATGGAGGAAAACGGCAAGGTCTCCTACTGGGAAGTGATTTTCAAGGCCAAGAGTTTTTCTGATCTGCTCAGCCGTGTGGATTTCATCAATGAAATCATGGATTACGACGAGCGCGTGATGCAGGAACTGAAAGATCTGCGCACCCAGCTGGCAGAAGAGAAGAGCGGGCTGGAGGAAGCGAAGAGCGGGCAGGTGGCAGCAAAGGAAGACCTGGCTGCCCGCCGGTCGGAACTTCAGACACAGTTGGATGAGGCCAATGCTCTGGTGCAGAAGCTCAAGAGCGATGAAGCCACCTATCAGGACGCGCTGGATGAGATCAGCCGGGAGGAAGAAGCGATCCAGGCCGATATTGTGAAAAAATCCCAGCAGCTGGCGGCGCAGAACAATCCCTCTACGGGCAATGCCACCACCGGCGTTGTGACATCCTGGATGGGCGCCGGCGGATATATGTGGCCGGAAAAGGCCAGCAAGCGGATCACTTCCCCCATGGGCAGCCGTTATACGGGCATCCCCGGTGCATCCACGAACCACAAGGGCGTGGACATTGGCGGCGTGGGCTACACGACGGAAATCCTGGCATCCAAGGCGGGCACGGTGATCGTGTCCCAGAACAGCCGTTCTTACGGCAACTATGTGGTAGTCAGCCACGGCAGCGGGAACACCACGCTGTACGCCCATATGAGCAAGCGGCTGGTCAGCGTGGGCCAGAGCGTGAAGCAGGGGCAGGTATTGGGAATTTCCGGCAGCACCGGTATTTCCAGCGGCCCGCATCTGCATTTTGAGATCACCGAGGGCGGTGTGCGTGTGAACCCCCTGAATTATCTCACAGGGTATGTCAAGGCTTGGTGAGCCTGGAATCTAAAGGTATAAAAGCGTCCCTTTCGCGCATAGCATAGCGCGGGAGGGATGCTTTTTGTTTGGATATTTATCCTTTGCGCCCCAGGGGGAGCGGCTGCGCGGCGGTGTGCGGCCGGAGACAAAAACCATCGGCGGCGTGCGTTTTTTTGCGGTTTCTGTGGAGCAGAGCCGCAGCCGGATGGTACAGGTGCGCAGGCTGCGGCGCGCCGCCCGGATCATGGAGCGGGCCGGTGTGCGGGCAGCGCTGTTTCCGGCGGGCTTTACGGAGGACGGCCTTTTTGCAAAGCGGCAGATCCGAAAGGCTGGGGCGGAATACCTGCGGCGCATGACGGCGGGGGCCATCGCCCGCAGGGCCATGGCGGAGCATGGGCTGCGGCCGGCAGAGTGCCATGCGGTGCTGATCGGAGACCATATGAGCGGGGAGCTGCGCAAGGCGCTGATGGAGATCGCGCTGCATGTGCGCTATACCATGCTGGCGGCTGGCGGCGGAGGCGGGGAGATCTGCTCTGTTTTACGGCGGGGAAGTGGGGGTTCTGTACTGCGGGATCCCGGGCAGGAGCAATTGCGCAGGGCCAACCTGGTGTTGACCTTTGGATCGGCCGTGCCTTGCGGCGGGAATGGGTGCCTTTGGCTGCCCTTTGGAGAGGTTACCCAGGCGGAGGGCTTTTGCAGCGGGGCGCTTCAGGTGCGCTACGGCGTGCCGCCGGAGGTGGAAGCGGCTTTGCCCGCCGACTGCGACCGCAATGGGCTGCTGAGCGTTTTGCTGGAAATGGGCGCCTTGCGCGCAAATGAACTGGAAGTGCTGGAAATCCTGCAAAATGCTTGACATTGTAGCATTTATTGACTTATAATACATCTCTGTAATAAAATAGAATAGGTATGGTCACAGGACTGGAACCGGTGGCCATATGGGAGTTACAGCAGCGCCTTCCGGCGCGGACAGAAAGGATCGGTAAAAATGGCAGCTACGAATGAATTCAGAATGAGTGCGGCCCGTTATGAGGAACTGAAAAAGGAACTGGAATACGATAAAACCACCCGTGCTGACGAGGTGTCCGAGCAGATCAAAATTGCCCGGGGCTTCGGCGACTTGTCTGAAAACAGCGAATACGATGAAGCAAAAAACGAGCAGGGCAAGCTCTATTCCCGCATTGCGGAGCTGGAGAACATTCTGGAGCACGCTGTGATCATCGATGAGAACGACCAGCCCAAAGACCGGGTCACCATCGGCAGCAAAGTGGGCGTGGTCAATGTGAAAACCGGCGCCCCCGGCTCTTACCAGGTGGTGGGTTCCCAGGAAGCCGATCCCATGCACGGCGCGGTGTCGGAGGAGTCTCCCTTCGGCAAGGCCCTGCTGGGCGCTAAAATCGGCGACGAGGTGACGGTGGATGCTCCCGTGGGCGCCATTGTTTACCGCATTGAAAGCATCGACCGCTGAAATCGTTTTCAGAACAAAGGAGGAGAGCCCCATGGCAGAGGAAAAGAAGCAGCAGCCCCAGGCAGAGCAGAATCTCGGCGATATTTTGCGGGTGCGCCGGGAAAAACTCAAGCAGCTGCAGGAGGAGGGGAACGATCCCTTCCAGATCACACGTTTTGATGTGGATAACGATTCATCCAACATTAAAGAGCATTTTGACGCGCTGGAGGGCCAGAACGTGGCCATTGCCGGCCGCCTGATGAGCAAGCGCGGAATGGGCAAGGTGTCTTTCTGCGATTTGCAGGATAAATCCGGCCGCATTCAGCTGTATGCCCGGAAAGATGAGATGGACGAGGCAGAGTACGCCCGGTTCAAGAAATATGATATCGGTGATATTGTGGGTGTGCATGGCGTAGTGTTCCGCACGCAGCGGGGCGAAATGTCCGTGCGGGTGGAAACGGTGACCTTGCTGAGCAAGTCCCTGCTGCCCCTGCCCGAGAAGTTCCACGGCTTGACCAATACGGAGCTGCGCTACCGCCAGCGGTATGTGGATCTGATTGTGAACCCGGAAGTGAAGCGGAACTTTATCATCCGTTCCCAGTTTATCAAGCATGTGCGGGACTTCCTGGACAGCCGCGGCTATATGGAAGTGGAAACGCCTGTGCTGAATACCATTTCCGGCGGCGCCACGGCCCGGCCCTTTATCACCCATCACAATACGCTCGATATCGATATGTATATGCGTATTGCCACGGAGCTGCCCCTGAAGCGGCTGATCGTGGGTGGCCTGGATCGGGTGTATGAAATTGGCCGCATTTTCCGCAACGAGGGCATGGATCCCAAGCATAATCCGGAGTTTACCACGGTGGAGCTGTACCAGGCCTATACGGATTTCAACGGCATGATGGATCTGTTTGAAGATCTGCTTTCTTCTGCGGCCCAGAAGCTTTTGGGCACTTATCAGCTGGAGTGGCAGGGCGAGCAGATTGACCTGACCCCCGGTTGGCCCCGCCTGCCTATGCACGAGGCGGTGAAGCAGTACTGCGGCATTGATTTTATGACCATTACCTCCGACGAGGAGGCTGTGGCTGCGGCGAAGTCCATTGGCGTGGAACTGCCGGAAACGGCAGAAAAGACCTGGGGCAACGCGCTGTACGAGTGCTTTGACCAGAAGGTGGAGGAGCAGCTGATCCAGCCCACCTTCATTACGATGCATCCGGTGGATGTGTCGCCCCTGGCCAAGCGCTCCCCCAAGGATCCCCGCCTGACGGAGCGTTTTGAGCTGTTCATTTGCCACAGCGAAATGGGCAACGCCTTCTCCGAACTGAACGATCCCATCGACCAGCGCCAGCGCTTCCAGAAGCAGGTGGAACTGCGGGATAAGGGCGATGATGAAGCCGGTATGATGGATGATGACTTTATCAACGCACTGGAATACGGCATGCCCCCCACGGGCGGCCTGGGCATCGGCATTGACCGCTGTGTGATGATGCTGACCAATTCCGACAGCATCCGCGAAGTGATCCTCTTCCCCACCATGAAGCCCCTGGAGAAAAACGAGACCGCCGAAAAAAAGAAAGAGGCGGCCAAGGCTGTGGCTCCGGCGGGAGAGGCGATCGATTTTTCCCATGTGAAGATCGAGCCCCTCTTTGAAGAGATGGTGGATTTTGAAACCTTTGCTAAGTCGGACTACCGGGCGGTGAAGATCGAAGCCTGTGAGGCGGTGCCCAAGAGCAAGAAGCTGCTGAAATTTACGCTGAATGACGGCACAGAGCGCAGACGCACGATTTTGAGCGGTATTCACGAGTATTACGAGCCCGAGGAGCTGGTGGGCAAAACAGCCATTGCCATTGTGAATCTGCCCCCCAGAAAAATGATGGGCATCGATTCTGAGGGTATGCTGATCTCTGCGGTCCACGAAGAGGACGGCAGAGAGGGGCTGCACCTTTTGATGGTGGACGAGCACATCCCCGCCGGTGCAAAGCTCTATTAAATCGATCGAAAACGCGGTTTCCCGCGCGGCAGATTGCCGCGCGGGCGCGTTTGCATTTATGAGAAATGAGGAGGCAGAGTGAAAATGGAAAGAATTACCAGCAGAGCCAACCCGCTGATGACCCATGTGCGCAAGCTGGCGTCCTCTGCCGCCTACCGGCGCAAAAGCGGCGAGTTCCTTTGCGACGGCCACAAACTGCTGCAGGAGGCCCGTCGGTGGAACGCGGAAGTGACCACGATCCTGTTCAGCGACGGTGTGGAAATTCCAGAAGGGGAGGGCGCTGCGCGGCTGGTGCAGGTGCCGCCGGATGTGATGAAATCCATTGCGCCCTCCGAAACGCCCCAGGGCGTGCTGTTTTTGTGCGCCATGGCGGAGCCGCCGTTGCCGGAGCGGCTGACCGGAAACCATTATGTGGTGCTTTCCGGCGTGCAGGATCCGGGCAACGTGGGCACGATCCTGCGCACGGCGGATGCCTTTGACTGCGACGGCATGTTTCTCACGGAGGGGTGTGCGGATCTGTACAATGTAAAAACCGTGCGCGCTACCATGGGAGCATTGTTCCGCCGTCCGGTCTGGCGCTGTACGGCGGCAGAGATGAAGGCCCTGCTGACAGCGTCTGAACTCCCGCTGTACGGCGCTGCCCTCCGTGAAGATACGGTGGATGCCCGCGGCGTGGATTACCGCCGGGCTGCCGTGGCCATTGGCAGCGAGGGGCGGGGCCTGAGCGATGATATGCTGGCGCTGTGCGACAAAACCATACGGCTTCCCATGAGCCCGCGCTGTGAGTCGCTGAATGCGGCGGTGGCGGCGTCGGTGCTGCTGTGGGAAATGTATCGCTGAGGAGGGGGAAGCATGGCTGAGCTGAAATACTGGCTGTGGCTGCGCAGCCTGCGGGGCCTGGGCAACAGCGCGTGCCTGAGACTGCTGCAGTATTTTGGCAGCCCCGAGCGGGTTTACTACGCCGAGGGGGAAGACTATGCCCAGGTGGAGAAGATCACCCGCGCGCAGATCGAGGCCCTGGCCGATAAACGGCTGGATCGGGCGGAGGAGATCCTGGCAGATTGCACGCGCCTGGGGCTGCATATCCTGACCTGTTCCGACGCAGCGTATCCGGAGCGGCTGTGGGCCATTCCGGACGCGCCCTGCCTGCTGTACTATAAAGGGGACTGGCCGGATTTTGACAGCGAGCCCGCCGTGGCCCTGATTGGTACCCGTAAGGCCACGCCCTATGGAGTCCGTATCGGTGAGCGGCTGGGGTATGAGTTGACCAAGGGCGGCGCCTATGTGGTGTCCGGTCTGGCTGCCGGCGGCGATGCGGCGGGCCATCGCGGCGCGCTGATGGCGGGCGGGCCCACTGCCGCCGTTTTGGGCGGCGGCATCGATGTGATCTATCCGGCGGAAAACCGTCCGCTGTTTTCCGATATTGCAGCCAGCGGTGTTTTGATTTCCGAGTATCCGCCAGGAACGGAGACAAAGGGCCGCCATTTTCTGGAACGTAACCGGATCATCAGCGGCCTGAGCGTGGCCGTGGTGGTGACGGAGGCCGCCTTGCGCAGCGGCACCATGAACACTGTGCATCACGCCCTGGAGCAGGATCGGGATGTGTACGCTGTGCCGGGGCCGGTGGACGGCCCATTCAGCCAGGGCTGCAACCGTATGATCCAGGAGGGCGCAGGCGTGGTGACCTGCGGATGGGATCTGCTGCGCGAATTGCAGCTGCGTTTTCCCGGGAAGATCGATGCAAAGCTCTTTTCGCTGCCGCCCACTGTGGGCCGCAGGCCGGAGGAGCCAACGGCAGAGTCTGGGAAGGAGCTGCCCCAGCCGGAGAAAAAATCCGGGCCGCCGTTTGACAAGCCGGAAGAAAAAGAATATATTGAACTCAAAAAATCGCAGGATCGCTTTACGGATGATCAGATCCGTATCCTGCTGACCCTGTCGGAAAGGCCCATGATCGTGGATGATCTGGCGGAGGAAACGCAGATCCCCGTGCGCCGGGTGCTGTCGGCGCTGACCTTTCTGGAACTGGAACAAGTGGTGCACAAGGAAAGCGGCAACCGCTATACCTTGAACGCCGTGATTGAAGAATAAACGTGTGGAGGGTACCTATGGCAAAGAAAAGCCTGGTGATCGTGGAGTCTCCGGCGAAAGCAAAAACCATCGGAAAATATCTGGGCGGAGACTATGAAGTGAAGGCCTGCATGGGCCATCTGCGGGATCTGCCCAAGAGCAAGATCGGCGTGGATATCGAACATGATTTTGAGCCGGATTATAAGCCCATCAAGGGCAAGGAAGATATTATCAGCGATTTGAAAAAGTCTGCCAAAAGCAGCGAATATGTGTACCTCGCCACCGACCCGGACCGCGAGGGAGAGGCCATTTCCTGGCACTTGAAGGAATTGCTGAATTTGAAGGATGAAAAGGCCCGCCGTGTCACCTTCAATGAAATCACGAAAAAAGTGGTGGGCGAAAGCATCCGCCAGCCCCGGCCTATTGACCAGAACCTGGTGGACGCCCAGCAGGCGCGCCGGATCCTGGATCGCATTGTGGGCTATCAGCTCTCGCCCCTGCTGTGGAAAAAGATCCGCCGGGGCCTGAGCGCGGGCCGCGTGCAGTCGGTGGCCATGCGCATGGTGGCAGAGCGGGAAGAGGAGATCCGCGCCTTTCAGGCGGAGGAATACTGGACGCTGGATGTGCATCTGACCAACGAGGATCGCACCGGCGGCTTTACCGCCCGTTTTTACGGCCAGAACGGCAAGAAAAAGGACTTGACCAACGAAGCGGAGGTCAATGCTGTATTGACGGCGGTGGAGGATCAGCCCTTTGTGGTGCAGAAGGTCAAGCGGGTGGACAAACAGCGTTCCCCGTCGCCCCCGTTTACCACCTCCACCATGCAGCAGGAGGCTTCCCGCAAGCTGAATATGACGCCCCGGCGAACCATGGCCATTGCCCAGCAGCTTTATGAAGGTATCGATATTACCGGCGTGGGCACAGTGGGTCTGATCACCTATATGAGAACGGACTCCCTGCGTATTTCCGACGAGGCCCTGGCCGCCACCAAGGAGTTTATTCATGAGCGGTACGGCGCGGAGTATTATCCCGCCCAGACCCGTCACTTTAAGACGAAGGCCGGCGCCCAGGATGCCCATGAAGCCATCCGCCCCAGCGATATTACGCTGACGCCCGAGCGCATCCGCGAGGATCTGACGGCCGAGCAGTACCGCCTGTACCGCTTGATCTGGAGCCGTTTTCTGGCCTGCCAGATGGCCAACGCCATTTATGACAGCGTCAGCGTAGAGGTGGAAGCGGCCAGCTATGCGTTCCGCGCCAATTACAGCGCCATCAAATTTGCGGGTTATACGGCGGTGTATGAAGAAGGCAAGGACGAGGAAAAGGAGGAGAAGAGTTCTCCGCTGCCCTCTTTGCAGGAGGGGCAGCACCTGCTGCAGCAGCAGGTGGAGAAGGAGCAGCACTTCACCCAGCCCCCCAGCCGCTATACCGACGCCACGCTGATCCGCGCCATGGAAGAGCAGGGCATTGGCCGCCCGTCCACTTATGCGCCCACGGTATCCACGATCCTGGATCGGGAATATGTGGTCAAGGAAGGGAAATACCTGCGGGTCACGCCCCTGGGCGAAGTGGTCACCGGCCTGATGAAAGAAAAATTCCCGGACATTGTGGATACGGGATTTACCGCCAATATGGAAAAAGAACTGGATCGGGTGGAAGACGGCGAGCAGAACTGGAAGGGCCTGCTGCGGGCATTCTATGGCCCCTTTGCCGAGGAACTGCAGAAAGCGGAAGCGGATCTGGACGGCACCCGTATCAAAGTTCCCGACGAGGTGTCCGAAGAAATCTGCCCCCAGTGCGGGCGCAACCTGGTGATCAAATCCGGCCGGTTTGGCCGTTTCCTGGCCTGCCCGGGATATCCCGAGTGCAGCTTTACCATGCCGCTGGTGATCGAGATGCCGGGGCGCTGCCCGAAATGCGGCGGCCGGCTGATGAAGCGCACCGGCACCAGCAAGAAAACCAACAAGCAGTACACATATTACTGCTGCGAACATGCCAACAGCCGCCTGGAAGGGCCCAAGTGCGACTTTATGACCTGGGATGTGCCGGTGAAGGACGATTGCCCGGTGTGCGGCCATACGATGTTCAAAAAGGCGGGCAAGGGCTTTAGAAAACCCTACTGCATCAATGAGGCCTGCGCCAATTTTGTGCCCGAGGATCAGCGCGGATACAAGAGAAAGGCAGCCGCGGCGGAGGAACCGACGGGGGATCCTGCTGCGCCGGCGGAGGAAAAAGAGGCGGCGGCGAAAAAGCCTGCCGCGAAAAAGGCTGGGGCCAAGAAAACCGCGGAGAAGAAACCTGCGGCCAAGAAAGCTGCAGCGAAAAAGCCTGCGGCGGAGAAGAAAACCACCACCAAAAAAGCGGCGGTGAAGAAGAGTACGGCGGCGAAAAAGACCGCCGCAAAAGCGTCTGCCGCAGAGACAGAAGAAAAGTGAGTCAATTTGTGCCTGTGAAAGAAACTGTAATTGTAATCGGCGCCGGGCTGGCGGGCTGCGAAGCAGCCTGGCAGCTTGCCCGCCGCGGGATCGCCGTGGAACTGCACGAAATGAAGCCCGCAAAAATGACTGAAGCCCACACCAGCGCCGCCTTTGCAGAGTTGGTGTGCTCCAATTCCCTCCGTTCCGACCAGCTGGAAAACGCGGTGGGGCTGCTGAAAGAAGAGATGCGCCGTCTGGATTCTCTGATCCTCTCCTGCGCCGATGCGACGCGGGTGGAGGCAGGCGGCGCCCTGGCGGTGGATCGCAGCGGATTTTCCGCCCTGGTGACGGAACGCATCAGAAACCATCCCAATATTACTGTTTGCGAGGGGGAGGTTCTGGCGGTGCCGGAGCAGGGCCAGGTGATCATTGCCACCGGGCCGCTGACTTCAGACGGCCTGGCGGCGCAGCTGCACAGCCTGTTTGGGGAGCATGCCACGCTGAATTTTTATGATGCGGCAGCGCCCCTGGTCACCTTTGAAAGCGTGGATATGTCCAGCGCTTACTTTGCCTCCCGCTACAATAAGGGCACGCCGGATTATATCAACTGCCCCATGACGGAGGAGGAGTACCATGCCTTTGTCCGGGAGCTGATCTCCGCCGAGGAGGCGGAGGTGCACGGCTTTGAGGATAAGCACGTCTTTGAAGGCTGCATGCCTGTGGAAGTCATGGCCCGCCGGGGCGCGGAAACTTTGGCTTACGGCCCGCTGAAGCCCAGGGGGCTGGTAGATCCGAAAACGGGCCGGGAACCCTATGCGGTGGTGCAGCTGCGCAAGGATAACGCCGAGGGCAGTATTTATAATCTGGTGGGGTTCCAGACCCACCTGAAATTCCCGGAGCAGCGCCGCGTGTTTTCCATGATTCCGGCCCTGCGGAACGCCCAGTTTGTGCGCTACGGAAAAATGCACCGCAATACTTATCTGGATTCCCCCCGGCTGCTGAACCGCTATTATCAGCTCCAGTCAGCCCCGCGCATTTCCTTTGCCGGGCAGATGACCGGTGTGGAGGGCTATGTGGAGTCGGCTGCTTCGGGGCTGCTGGTCGGTGTGGAAACGGCCAGAAGGCTGTTGGGATTGGCGCCCCTGGATTTCCCGAGGGAAACGGCGGTGGGCGCCCTGGGGCTGTATATCAGCAATCCGTCGGTAACGGATTTCCAGCCCATGAATATCAATTTTGGTATTATGCCGCCTTTGGGCTATCGGGTCAAGGGCGGAAAGAGAAATAAGAACGCTGTGCTTGCCCAGCGTTCTCTGGAGTTGCTGGAGCCCCTGTGCGCTGCAGCTGCGGAAGGAGTGGTTGACCCGTGAAAATTATTATCGACGCCATGGGCGGCGATCACGCGCCCCTGGAGATCGTCAAAGGCGCGATCCAGGCATATCGGGATTTCGGCGTGGAGATCGTGCTGACAGGCGATAAGGAGCAGATCCAAAAGGCGGTGGAACAGTGCGGCGCGCCGCTGCCGGAGCAGATCACTGTCCGCCACTGCACGCAGGTGATCGAAATGTGCGATGACCCCGCCTATGCCTGCCGCAGAAAAAAGGACTCGTCCATGACGGTGGGCCTGCAAATGCTCCACGATGGAGAGGGCGACGCCTTTATTTCTGCCGGCAGCACGGGAGCCCTGCTGTCCGGAGCCACGCTGCTGGTAAAGCGGGTGCGGGGAATCCGCCGGGCGGCCATGTCTCCCCTGATCCCCACCGCTGCCGGCGATGCGGTTCTGGTGGACTGCGGCGCAAACATCGAGTGCACGCCGGAATATCTCCTGCAATTTGCCTATATCGGCAATTTCTATGCCCGCCACGCCCTGCAGCTGGAGCACCCCCGGGTGGCGCTGCTGAACATCGGCGCGGAGGAGAGCAAGGGCATGGCCCTGCAAAAGGAGGCCTATGCCCTGCTGAAGGCTGCCGGCGATGCGGGCCATATTAACTTTATCGGCAATATCGAGGCCAAGGAAGCGCTGAAGGGCGGCGCGGATGTGATCGTGGCCGACGGCTTCTCCGGCAATGTGATGCTGAAAACCATTGAAGGCGTGGGTTCCTTCCTGAAGGTGAAGCTGAAGGCGATCTTCTTCAAAAATCTGCTGACCAAAGTGGCTGCGCTGCTGGTGAAGGATGGGGTGACGGACATCAAGAACACCCTGGATCCCAACGAACGGGGCGCCACGCCCTTCCTCGGCATTTCCAAACCCGTGCTGAAAGCCCACGGCTCTTCCAATGCCCGGGCTATCCGCAATGCGGTGAAAGCGGCCATTGACTCCGTGAACAGCGGCCTGGAACAGGAGATCGCAGAAAATATCGCCCTGATGCAGGCGCCTTCCTGGAAAAGCGGAGCAGCAGAGGAGAACTGATCCGCCGGCACGGCTGATAAAAAGAAATAGACATGGGAAGTAAAGTTGTCTATTGACAGGCCGGATAGAATGCTCTATTATCTGGTTATCTGGTGCCGGAAAGAGGCACACCGGCGTATTTGCCGCACAGCGGCGCCGGTAAGCAAAATTGTAAGGGAGGATTTCCTGTGACTGCAGAAGAAATTTTTGACAAGGTGCGGGTCTTGATTGCCGAGCAGCTTGAAGTAAATGCTGATGACATTGCTATGACCACAGCCTTTGAGGACGATCTGGAGGCCGATTCCCTGGATCTGGTGGATCTGGCCATGTGCCTGGAGGATGAGTTTGATATCGGCGAAACCGAAGAGGGCGTTTTGGAAAAGATCAAAACGGTGGGCGACGTGGTCAATTATATCCTCAAAAAGATGGAAGCATAAGCGCCGGTCGCTGCATCGGAAAAGAAACGGACAGAAAAGGAGATGGGAGAGCCATGATGGAATTGGAAGAAAAACTGGGATATGTATTTCGGAATCCATCCCTGCTGTCCGAGGCGCTGAACCACAGTTCTTACGCAAACGAGCACCGCGCGCAGGGAGAATCCAGCAACGAGCGGCTGGAGTTTCTGGGCGACAGTGTGCTGGGCTTTGTGACCGCAGAATTCTTGTTTGAGCTGCACCGCGATCTGCCGGAAGGCGATCTGACCCGCCAGCGCGCAGCGTTGGTGTGCGAGCAGAGCCTGCATGAAGTGGCCAAAATGCTGGATCTGGGCAAGTATCTGAAGCTGGGCAAGGGCGAAGAAGCCGGCGGCGGCCGCCACCGGGCGTCGATCCTGGCCGATGCGACGGAGGCGGTGTTTGCTGCTGTTTATCTGGACGGAGGCATTGAGGCGGCCTCGGCGCTGATCCACAGGGTTTTGCTGGATCAGGAAGGCGAGCACGCAGAGCAGTTGGTGCAGGACTATAAAACGGCCCTGCAGGAGCTGGTGCAGCGCAAAAGCGGCCAGCAGCTGAGCTACCGCATGGTGGGCGAAAGCGGGCCGGATCACAACAAAACGTTCGTCGCTGAGGTGCTGCTCAACGGCGAGGGAGTGGGCACAGGCAGCGGCCACAGCAAAAAGGAAGCCGAACAGGCGGCTGCCCGGGCGGCGATCCGCAAACTGGAGCACTGAATGAAAAAGGGAGAAACGCATTTTGGAGAACCGAAATGCGTTTCTTATTTTTTGGTTTAGATTTCTGAAAAAGACTGGTATCCCACAAAAGGATGTGATACTATATAATATGCCCTTTTGTGGGCATTTCTGGAAAATGCCCGCATGATATGCGGACACATACCTCTCAAGAAAGGATTTTACATCTATGTCTATTCTCTCTGCGGTGATCCTTGGCGTGATCCAGGGCGTCGCCGAATTTTTGCCGATTTCCAGTTCCGGTCATCTGGCCATTGCGCAGAACCTGCTGGGCATCAAACTGGAAGGCAGCGCAGACGGCACCTTTGACGTGCTGCTGCATTTGGGTACGCTGATTGCGGTATTCATTGCCTACTGGCCGGATATCGCTGATATGATCCGGGAATTTTTCTTCGGTGTGCGGGATCTGGCCAAGGGTACCACGCCCACGCCGGTGCCGCCTAACCGCCGGATGATCCTGCTGATCATCATCGGCACCCTGCCCCTGTTTGCCATTGTGCCCATCAAGGATGCCATCGAGGGCTTGGGCAGCAACACCATTTTCGTGGGCTGCGCCCTGCTGGTGACCGGTGTGCTGCTGTTTTTCAGTGACCGGCATAACCACGGCCATAAAACAGCCAACAGCGTGCGCCTGCGTGATGTGCTGCTGATCGGTGTGGCCCAGGCATTTGCCACGCTGCCCGGCATTTCCCGCTCCGGTACTACGGTGTCTGTGGGCTGCTTCCTGGGCCTGGATCGCCGCTTTGCTTTGCGCTATTCTTTCTTGATGTCGATTCCCGCCATTTTGGGCGCAAATATTTTGAATCTGAAGGATTGTTTGGCAGCGGGGATCGATATGACCCTGATCCCGGCTTATATTTCCGGCGTAGCCACTGCGGCGGTGCTGGGCTACCTGTCCATCCGTCTGCTGAAATTTGTCACAGAAAAAGGCAAGTTCGGCGCGTTCTCTTATTACTGCTGGGCAGTGGGCGCGCTGACGATTGTGCTGTCTATCGTGCTGTAAGGCGTAAAAGCCGAACTTGCCGGCGCCGCTGGTGTGGCGTGCAAGCATTTTTGCAAAGCAAAAATCTTGGCGCAGGGGCAATTCATTTGCCCCGGAGCAATGTGCAATCAAGGGTTCCCGGCAAATCGGAGATTTGTTGGGAAGAAAGTTCGGCGCGTTCTCTTATTACTGTTGGGCAGTGGGTGCGCTGACGATTGTGCTGTCTATCGTGCTGTAAGGCGTAAAAGCCGAACTTGCCGGCGCCGCTGGTGTGGCGTGCAAGCATTTTTGCAAAGCAAAAATCTTGGCGCAGGGGCAATTCATTTGCCCCGCATAAAATCAGCTGTTGGTATATGTGCTTTTGTAGTTCAGAGAGGTTTTTTTCATGGCAGAAACACAACGCAAAAAGAAAACTTCATCGACTGCCGCGGGCAGGGGAAAAAGTAGCGGAAAGGGCGGTTCCTCTTCGGCGAAAAGGGGGGGCAGCCGCGCGGCAGCCGCGCCGGCCCAAAAGCCCATTCGCCGGGAGATCGGTGGAATCGTATTCCTGATTTTGGCGCTGTTCTCCGGCGTGGGATATTTTCAGACGGATGCGATTTTTATTCACCTGTTTTCCAATCTGCTCAAGGGGCTGTTTGGCTATGGCTTCTGGGTCATCCCCCCTGCCTTTTTGCTGACGGGGCTGATTCTGCTGATCCACCATGGCCGCCCGGTGCGGCTGCGGGTGGCCTGCATGCTCATTGCGCCGGTTACCATTGGCGTCATTTTGCAGATGCTGCTTTGCAAGCAGGAATTTGCCTCCACCTTTGGCATTGTGGCGGCGCTGTATCAATCGGGCGTGGCGCTGACCAGCGGCGGCGTGGTGTGCGGCGGTATCGGCTTTGGGTTCGAGCGGCTGTTTGGCGTCTTTGCATCGGTAACGGTGTGCGTCCTCCTGGCGGCGGTGTGCCTGCTGTTTGCGTTGCAGGTGAATCCGAAAACGGTGTATGAGCGCTCCCGGAGCCGCCGGGTGGAATATGAACCGGAACCGGAGGAGGCGCGCCCCGGGCGCAGCGATGCCCGCATTACCATTAAGGAAACGGCCCGCCGCCCCCGGCCGCAGATCGACATCCCCCTGGACGATGAACCGGCGAGCGCGCTGCGCAGCCGGGCCGCGGAACAGCAGCCGAAACCCATGGAGGAGCCGCAGGTGCGGAAGGGATTTTTCAACCGCAAGGCCAATGTGCCGAAGCCCCATGAACTGCTGAGCGGCGCGGAGCCGGCGGCAGCGCTGCCGGAAGAGACCGCCCCCAAAACAGAGCCGGAACCGATAACGGCAGAAGCTGCGGCGCCGCAGGCGTCGGCGGTGGATACTCCGGCTCCGGCGGCCAGTTCCGGCGGGGTAGAGGAGCGGGTGAAACCGGCAGAGGAAAAACCTGCGCCGGAAGAAAAGCCGGCCCCGGAGGGGAAGGTGCCCGGCAAAAAGCAGACGGCGGTGGAAGTTGCCGCAGCCACTGCCGCCGTGACGGCGGAGATCGAAGGGCAGCAGGCGGCAGAAAGCCCCTATGAATATCCGCCCTATGATCTGCTGAGTGATGTACATCCCGGCAATGTGGCCCAGGCCCGGGCCGAACAGGAGCAGAATCTGGAGCGCCTGTGCAATACCCTGTCCAGCTTCGGGATTCGCGCCCAGGCGGGGGATGTGGTGCGGGGCCCCTCGGTCACCCGCTATGAGTTCCAGCTGGAGCAGGGCGTGAAGCTGAGCAAGGTCACATCCCTGTCCGATGACCTGGCCCTGGCCCTGGGCGTGGGGAATATCCGTATTGCCCCCATCCCGGAGAAAAATTCTGTGATCGGCATGGAAGTGCCCAATAAGCACAGCTCCATGGTACTGATCCGCGATGTGTTGGAGGGCCGCACATTCCGGGATCACCCGTCCCGGGTGGCCTTTTCCATCGGCCGAGACATTGCCGGACATGATATCGTGGGCAATATCAGTAAATTGCCCCATGTGCTGATCGCCGGTACCACCGGTTCCGGTAAATCCGTGTGTATCAACTCGCTGATCGTCAGTCTGCTGTATAAGGCCACGCCGGACGAGGTGCGCTTTATTATGGTGGATCCGAAGATGGTGGAACTGAACCCCTATAACGGCATCCCCCATCTGCTGATTCCGGTGGTGACCGATCCGAAAAAGGCCGCCGGTGCGCTGCAGTGGGCCGTGTTTGAAATGATGAAGCGCTACAAGGCGTTTTCCGAGCACAATGTGAAGGATCTTTCCTCCTTCAATCATCTGGCTGCACAGGACGCAGCCCTGCAAAAACTGCCCTCGGTGGTGGTGGTGATTGACGAATTGGCCGACCTGATGATGGTGGCGGCCAAGGAGGTGGAAGAATCCATCTGCCGCGTGGCACAGATGGGCCGCGCTGCCGGCGTGCATCTGGTGATCGCCACCCAGCGCCCCTCGGCGGATATTATCACCGGCATTATGAAAGCCAACATCCCTTCGCGAATTGCCTTTGCCGTGGCCTCCAGCATGGAATCGCGCATTATCCTGGATATGACCGGCGCGGAAAAACTGGTGGGTAAGGGCGATATGCTGTATTTCCCTGTGGGCTCCAGCAAGCCCCAGCGCGTGCAGGGGTGCATGATCACCGAAGAGGAGATCGATCGGGTGGTCAATTTTGTGAAGCGGAGCGGCGAAGCCCAGTACTCTGACGAGGTCATGCAGAAAATTGAAGAGAGCCTGGTGGACAAGAGCGAAGCAAAATCTGCTGCGGCGGAGGCGGTGGCCGACGATACGGATCCGCTGTTTGACGATGCGGTGGAGGTGCTGCTGGAAACGGGGCAGGCTTCGGTGTCTATGCTGCAGCGGCGGCTGAAGCTGGGCTATTCCCGGGCAGCCCGTCTGATCGATCAGATGGAAGAGCGCGGTGTGGTGGGCCCCTTCGAGGGGTCTAAACCCCGCCAGCTGCTGGTGTCCCGGGCTTCCTGGAACGCCTATAAGAACGGCGGCGCGGTGGAGCCGGAGGAAGGCGGGGAAGAAGAGGAATCCCGCCAGATCGATATTCCCATTCCCAACGAGCTGCCGGAGGGCGGCAGGGAAGAAAGCGCCCCCTGGGACGAGGACGTACCTGAAAAATCCGAATAAATTCCGAGCATTCCGGAAATCCTGCGGGGTTTCCGGAATTTTTTTGAAAAAGAAAGCGTTCTTGGTTGCTTTTAAGCTGCGTGCAGGGTGTTATGGATGAAAGGGGGCGGCGGGTATGGAACAGGAGTTTGGCCCAGAGGACGGGCGGGAAGCCGTGGTGCGTCAATATTCTGACCTGGTATACCGGCTGGCGTTGGCCCAGGTGCACCGGCGCGCTGACGCGGAGGATGTGTATCAGGAGGTGTTTTTGCGCTATTTCCGCGCCGATCCTGCGTTTTCATCGGAGGAGCATCGGAAGGCATGGCTGATCCGGGTGACAGTGAACTGCGCCAAAAAGTTCTGGTCTTCGGCCTGGATACGGCACACGGTGCCTTTGGAAGAGGATCTGGCATTTGAGCAGGAGGCGGATAACCGCCTTTGGGAAGAACTGCAAAACCTGCCTGGCAAATACCGGGCTGTGCTGCATCTGTTTTATTATGAAGAACTGAGCGCAGAAGAGATCGGCGGGCTGTTGGGTTTGCAGCCCTCTGCTGTGCGCATGCGGCTGACCCGGGGGCGCCGCATGCTGAGACAAAGACTGGAGGAATGATGATGCTGAAAGAACAATACTGCCATATGATAGCGCAATGCACGCCGAAGGAACAGGTGGTACAGCGTGTGCTGCAAGGAGCGCGCGATGAAAAACGGAGATGCAGGCTGCGGCCCAGGGCGGCTGTGGCGGCGGCTGTGCTGGCCTGCGTCTTGCTGGCCACTCCCGTGATGGCGGCTGCGGTGGAACCCTTTCGGGCGGCGCTGTATGCGGTTTCCCCGGCTACGGCCCAGTATTTCACCCCTGTGCAGAAATCCTGTGAGGACAACGGCATCCGCATGGAGGTGGTGGCTTCCTATATCCACGGCGACACGGCGGAGCTTTATGTCACCATGCAGGATCTGGCAGGCGACCGCATCGACGAAACCATAGACCTGTTCGATAGCTGCGATATTCTCTGCCCCTATGACAGCAGCGCGAAGAAGCCACGCGCACAGCCACCTTTCTCGTCACTATTACCGAGTGGGGGAACCACAAAATCGAGGGCAGTAAGATCACATTCACCGTACGGGAATTTCTGAGCCATAAGCAATTTTATGAAGGCGTGGAGATCGATGTCGATCTGGCAGACCTCGCCCCTGCCGCAACTATGCAGCCCACGGATGTGACGGGGTGGAGCGGCAGAAATTCGGAGAAAGAAGCTGATCTCGTGCTGCAGCCCGGTGCGCCGGTGAAAGGATTCCCTGTAAGGGGAGTTGATGTGACAGGTGTTGGATCTATAAACGGGAAGCTCCATGTACAGACTGCGGTGCGGGATCTGCTGGAGTATGATAACCACGGCTTCGTATATCTGGCGGATGAAACCGGGGCCCTGGTTGATGGGGACAATACGATCCATTTCTGCATGGTCTCGGACAGCGGAGAGCGGGTGGATTACCAGGAAACCATCTTTTCTGTGCCGGAAAGCGAGATCGGGAAGTACACCTTGCGGGGCGATTTCGTAACTTGCGATACCAAGACGACAGGAAACTGGCGCGTGACTTTCCCGCTGACCAATATGGAATTATAAGAAAAAATCCCCTTTGCGCTGGGCGCAAAGGGGATTTTTGATTACTATAAGAACTATTGCTATAAAATATAACGAATTGGAATGGATTACAGCTTGCGCAGCGCGTCGATCAGGGCGGTTTTCTGGGCGGTGTCCGGATTCATGCGCTTGATCACTTTGGCGGGGACGCCGGCGGCCACGGAGTTGGCAGGCACATCTTCCACCACGATGGAGCCGGCGGCGATCACGGAATTCTCG
>CALDMR010000026.1 GCA_937915065.1 uncultured Clostridia bacterium | reverse complement strand
CCCTCCGTTTCGACAGCTTTGTTTTTCCGCTGTCTACTTTAAAGGGAGCATATCAGAGATCAGCAAGCGCCGCCGTCTCACCGTTCTGCTTCCGGATGCATACGCCGTAGCGCCGTTTCTCCTCCAGCCGGTAATAGAAAAACTGATGGGTTCGCCCAGCTTCATCCGCCGCAGTCCGGGTTCCAATCAGAGTTTTCTCCACGGAAGATCCCTCCTTTCACCAAAACTATAGCAAAAAACCAGCGCGGAATCCCTCGCTTTTTGTCGCTTTTTCAAAAATTGTTTTCTTTTGTCGAAAAACAAACCGGGAACCGCCGCAGCGATCCCCGGTTTGGCAGTTATTCTGTTTTGGTTTCAAACAGCTCTGCACAGCAGCGCTCCAGCTGCTCCCGATCCATCAATACATTCAATGCATCCAGCAGAGCGTTCGCGCTCATGCGCTCGGGCAAATCCAACCGTTCCAGAAGCCGTTTGCGCAACAGCGCACTGTTTTCTCCCCCCGAAAGGCCCAGCGCAAACAGGTCTTGTTTCGTAATTTTTGCGCGGCAGCTATCACCGGCACAGCCGTCTATGGTAGCGCCCGCTTCCCGCAGGGCGCGCAGCAGCACCTCCGGTTTCATGCCCTCCACGCCCAGCTTACCTTCTTTCCCCGCCCTGCGCTTACGGCGTTCCTTACCGTAAACATCAGGGACATAGGCCTGTTTGAGCTGCTCCGGCGGGATGGCTCCCTTGAGGAAATTACGGATCATGAACCCTGCCCCGTCGCTGTCGGTCAGCAAAATCAACCCCCGCTCCGCCGCCAGGCGGCGGAAAAAGGACAGCTTCTGCCGGTTTTGAAATACGGCAAAGCCATCTGTGGTCACAATTGTAGCATCTACCACCTGCGCCAGGGCATTTTTATCATACTTTCCCTCCACCAGGATAACTTCCCGGATCACCGGCTTTTGCCCGCTCATGCTTTTACTCCCTGGGCCAAACGCATCAGCAGCAGTTTCAATTCGCCCTGACTGTCAAACCCCGTCTGGCTTTTCATCTGTACATCCAGTTTTTTGCACATGGCGATCCCATCGCGGCACCATTCTTTGGAAAAGTTCTTGGCCGAACTCATCAGCAGTTTGGCAGGATAGTCCGAGCGCATATTCCAGATATCCATAACCCAATAGCGATCCTTTCCGCCCTCCAGCGCAATACGGGCCGTGTACAATTTGCGCAGTTCCTTACCGATCAGCGCCAGGATCACGATGGGCTCTTCCTGCATCTTCAGCAGTTTTCCCAATGTATCCGCCGCAGCGTCGTAATGCCCCCGGGAAATCTCGTTGGTAATATCGTAAATCATGGCATCGATCACCGGATCTGCCACAGCATTGATATCCTCTACAGTTACCTTAGCACCTTTGGTGTATGCGCCGATTTTTTCGATCTCCGGGATCAGTCCGGTCATCAAGCTTCCGCAAGTGAAAATCAGGTGTTCCGCTGTCTGGCGATCGATCTCCTTGCCCAAGGCCTTGAAGCGGCGGCCCACCCAGTTGATCAGATCGCTCTGCCCCTGGGGCTTGAACTCCACAATTTGGGCCGCGCCCGTCAGTGCTGTGTACAGTTTTTTCATTTTCCGATCCGGCTTGTATTCCAGAATATCGTATACAAACACCATGCAGCAATAATCCGGAAAATCCGACAACAGCGCGATCAGCTGATTGCGCTGCTCCTCGGCCAGTTTGAACAGGTCAAAATCCGTAACAGTAACCAAGGTTTTTTCGCACATCATGGGCAGCGCCTCCACAATATCGCTCAGCGCCTGCACTGTCAGTCCCTTGCCTGCCAGCTTATGGTAATTGAACTCCTCAAATCCCGCCGGGATCAGCTTTTTGCGCAATTGGGCCAGGTAATACTCCCGCAGATACGTTTCTTCGCCGTAAAACACATAAACATTCTGCACCGTACCGTCCCGCAGATCTGTTTTCAACTGTTGGTAGGCTTTACTTTCTGTTTCTTTTTTCAAAGGCAATGCTTTCACCTCAATATACTGTAATCGAAACCGTGCCGCTTTGGTCGGTTCGGTAGATCGCCGCTCCGGCGGCAGCCAACCGTCCCATGGTCTCATCCGTCGGATGCCCATAAGCGTTGTTCCCCACAGGAATCACTGCCGTTTCCGGCGTGATCTCCTTCAAAAGTGCCCGGCCTGTGGAATATTTGGAGCCGTGATGCCCCACAACCAGCACTTCAGTGTCAGGCAGCCCTGCATGCTCCAACAAACGCCCTTCGGTTTCGCTGTCCATATCGCCGGTTATCAGCATATCAAATTCTGCGCAGGAACACAAGAGCGACAGCCCCTCTTCATTGTTATTTCCCGCTCCCAACGGCGCAAAAATCTGCAGCCGTGCCTCCCCCAGCGGCAGCGATGCATCTTCTTCGATCAGAAGGACTTCAGTTTGAGATTGTTCCGCCATCGCCAGAATCTCCCGCTGCAAAGCAACGCTCTCCTCATCATGCAGCTCCGGAATCACCAGGCAGCGGATCCTCGTCCTGGAAAACAATGTGGCTAAACCGTTGGCATGATCGCTGTGATAGTGCGTCAGGATCAAATAGTCCAACTCCGTGTGCCCCAGCGTGTTCAGCTCATTGGCCGCCACTGTGCCGGCATTGATCCAGCTGTTGCCGGAACCACAGTCCACCAGGGCCGCCTGTCCGCCGGAGCGCAGCATTCCCGACTCGCCCTGCCCCACATCGAGCCCCTTCCCATGCAGCTTGCCTCCGCCGGCGGCCAGCACCGGCAGCACGATCACCAGCGCCAGCGTTGAAAGGGACAAGGCTGCCGCCATCACCACTGTGCGGCGGCGGCGATTCCGCGCCAAGCACACCAATGCTATCATCAGATAAAAATAGACCAGCCACCAGCCAAGATAGGGATTACTGGTATAAACAGCATGATAGGGAATCTGCGCCAGCAGCTCCGCCACAGCCATGAAGTACTCCAGCGACGCGGAGGCAAAAATGGCCGCGACCGGCGCCAGCGGCGGCAAAACCGCCCCCAGAACCAGCGACGCAATGCCCGCATAAAAAGCAAGGCTGACAGCCGGCAGGCACAGCACATTGCTGAGCGGCGCAATCAAGCTGACGCAGCCGAAATAGCAGGCCGACAACGGGATCGTAAACACAGACGCGGCACAGGTGCTGACAAAGGCAGCCAGCAGCAGCTTGCAAGCACTCCGCAGCGGGCCGCGGTTCACAGAACACAGCAGCCGCTTCTCCAAAGCGCTGTACATGGGGCCGGAGAATGCCGACAGCCCCGCCACCGCCGCAAAGGAAAGCTGCAGGCTGACAGAGGCTGCTGCATAGGGGTTGCGGAGCAGGATCAGCAGCAGGGCAAAGCCCATGGTTGTGATCTTGTCATTTTCCCGATGAAACAGGGGCGCCAGAGACAGCATGGTCAGCATAAAGCAGGCCCGGGTGACCGACGGTGTTCCCCCCACCATCAGCATAAACAACAGCAGCAGTGGAATTCCCACCAGAGTGGCCCGGCGCTTATTCCGGATC
>CALDMR010000025.1 GCA_937915065.1 uncultured Clostridia bacterium | reverse complement strand
CGCCGAGGTAAAGAAGGTAAAGCGCACGGTGAACCGCAGGCTGCGCCGCACCGCCCTGTGGGCGGCGTCTATCGTGCTGGCGGCGGTGCTGGCGGTGCAGTTTGTGATCAATCCGCTGGTGGTCTCCTTTTACTATCAGCCCAACGGACGGACGGTGGGGCAGGATGAGGAGCGGGATAGCGAAGCGGCCATGTTGTACAACGTAGGGGATGATGTGGAGGTGGATCTGACCGCTCTCTACGAGCTGTTGGTGCCGGGCCAGACTCCTGCGGACATTCAGGTGGATGAGGAGGGTTTTGGACGCTATACCCTCACCTATCAGACAGTGGACGGACTGACTGGGGATATGCTGCCGGTGACCCAGAAGCTGCGGCCCGACAGCTACGGTAAGCAGGTGCAGCGCGGATGGGAAAATTATAAACTGAACTGGCTGGATTACACGGCCCCGGCATCTCCGGAGGAAAGCACCTTCAATCGCCAGATAGAATACCTGTCCCAGCTGCCCGAGACCTCCTTTATTACCGCATGGGTCCATTTCCCTGAGGATCTGACCTGTGTGCAGTTCGCCAAGCTGGCGGAATCTTATGATTTGGACAACAGCAACCGGATCTCTTTCCGCTGGGCGGGTGTACGGGTATCCGATCCCATTGAGGCCATAGGGGGGCAAAGCCATTTCCTAGGCCTGATTCCCGAAGAAGCCGCCAGGGAGCAGGCAAGGGTATCGCCCGCCTGGGAGACCTACCCGCTGTTTGATTACCATCAATACTTTGCTGAAAATGGCTACAATTCCATCGGGAATAATCGCAGCGCCAATAGCGGCTATCAAATGGAGACCCACTTCCAAAGTGTGCTGGCCTATGCGGCGGACCGGCCTGAGGCGGTGGAGGCGCTGGTGGGTCCTATCCGTGAAGGCATACTGTGGGACTTTGCCGCTGCCCAAAGCTATGTGGAGGAGCATGGGGTCAGGATCGGCGGCGCTCTGGTATACGCAGAGCCCAAGGTGCTGCTGCGGATGTGGGAGCGAGGAGAGATCGACGGCCTGTCTCTGGAGGATGTGCTGCCCTCCCGCTACTCCGCCAGAGCAGAATTCCAGCGCTAAAAAGTGCTTTGACGAACGCCGCCAACTGTATTATACTAAAGGCAGGATAGGAGGTGTCCGTATGAAACATATCGTTATCACCATGAGTACGGCTCCGGCGGACGGCTCATCGCAAAGAAGCTGTCCGAGGACATGGGCATCACGTTCTACGACAAACAGCTGATCTCCGATGTGGCGAAAAAGACCGGCTTTTCTGAACAATTTATCCGCAGTGCCGAGCATCAGCGCCCCACCAACAGCTTTCTCTACGACCTCTATACCAGCGTCCAGACGCCCTCGGTCCCCGACCAGGTGTTTATCGCCCAGGCCAAGATCATCAAGGAGGCCGCCGCCCGGGAGTCCTGCGTCATCGTGGGCCGCTGCGCCGACTACATCCTCCGGGAGCAGCCCAACTGCCTGAAGGTATTTATCAATGCCCCCCTGGACCAGCGCATCCGCCGGGCCCGGGAGGAGTACGGCGTGCAGGAGTCCAATCTGGAGAGCTTCGTGATCCGCCAGGATCGGGCCAGGGCATCCTATTATAACTACTTCGCCACCGGCCGCTGGGGCCAGAGCCGGGAGTATGACCTGTGCGTCAACAGCCGAATCGGCATCGACGCCGCGGCAGCTGTCATCCGTGCCGCCGCAGAGGCACTGTCGGCGGCGGACTGAGCCAACGATTCAAGCGCCGGACCTGCTGTATAAGCGGGTCCGGCGCTTCGTATATAGCCCCTGCGGAGGATCCGGCAGATGAGAACGAGCCCCATCTGCCACAGGGGGCGTTCGGCTGCCTCAGAAGCCCGCCGCTGGCGGCTTTTCTGTGTGGAAAGTTTACAAAAGAGCGCTTGAATCTTCCGTCCCCACTGTGTTATGATACTTTTATCATCAGAAATAAGCGCGGCGTTCCACCAGCGGAGCCGCATACGCCGCACACCGGCGAAAAAACTTTCGGGAAATTGAAAAAAAGACTTGACGGGAAAGTTAAGTTGTGCTATCTTAATATCAGAAATGATAATCATTACTGATTAGTACTTCTGAATGCAAGATAGAGTAAAATCAAATGATATTATATTAGGAGGAAAAAGATATGAAAAAGTGGATCTGCACTGTTTGTGGTTACGTTCATGAGGGCGACGCCGCTCCTGACTTCTGCCCCATCTGCAAGGCTCCCAAGGAGAAGTTCATGCTCCAGGGCGGCGACCGTACCTGGGCTGCCGAGCATGTGGTAGGCGTGGCTCAGGGCGCTCCCGAGGAGATCCTCCAGGGTCTGCGTGAGAACTTCCAGGGCGAGTGCTCCGAGGTCGGTATGTACCTGGCTATGAGCCGCGTGGCTCACCGCGAGGGCTATCCCGAGATCGGCCTGTACTGGGAGAAGGCCGCTCTGGAGGAGGCCGAGCATGCCGCTAAGTTTGCCGAGCTGCTGGGCGAGGTCCTGACCGACTCCACCAAGAAGAACCTGGAGATGCGCGTCGAGGCCGAGAACGGCGCCACTCAGGGCAAGTTCGACCTGGCTAAGAAGGCCAAGGAGCTGAACCTGGACGCCATCCACGACACCGTGCATGAGATGGCCCGCGACGAGGCCCGCCACGGCAAGGCTCTGAAGGGTCTGCTGGAGCGTTACTTCGGCTAATCCAAACCGGATAAACAAGCACTTTTTGAGAGGGAATCGGGAAACTGGTTCCCTCTCTTTTTGCGCTTTGCGACGGTTCCTTGTGGATGTTTTTGTGGCATTTCTCTCTTTTCTGCGACGGAAAACCTTCCACATGTGGATTCCGTTTTTTGCCCCCCGGTTCTTTCCGCTGTGTTTTTCGGCAGTTTGGAAGGGGGCGGTTGCATTTTGCCGTGGCTTTCCATATAATAGCGGTCAGGGGATGCGTTCTCCAAACTGTTGAATCGTTTTGAGGTAAACCGATGTATCACTATATTCTTTTTGATTTGGACGGCACGCTGACGGACTCCCGGGAGGGGATCTTCAACAGTGTGCGTTATAGTTTGCAAAAATTGAACCGGCCGGCGCCGCCCTATGAAACACTACTGCGCTTTGTGGGCCCGCCTCTGCAGGATTCCTTCCAGCGCTACTGCGGCATGACGGCGGAGGAAGCCCGCCGTGCCGTGACCGTATTTCGGGAGCGCTATGAGGTGGTGGGCTGGGCGGAAAACAAGGCTGCCGACGGGGTGGTGGAACTGTTGGGCCGCCTGAAGGAGCGGGGCTGCGCCCTGGCTATCGCGTCCTCCAAGCCGGAGCACAGCGTGATCCCCATTGCTGAAAAGTTCGGCTTCATGCCCTATCTGGCCGCGGCCTGCGGCAGCGACGGAGAAAATGAGTCCAAGGCCGACGTGATCCGCGCCGCGCTGAGGCGGCTGCAGGTGGGGACGGCAGAGCTGCCGGAAACTGTGATGGTAGGGGATCGGAAGTTTGATGTGGAAGGGGCCGCGGCCTGCGGCCTGTCTTGCATCGGCGTGGAGTTTTTCGACTTTGCGCTGCCCGGCGAGCTGGAGCAGGCCGGCGCCCTGGCGGTGTGCAAAACGGCCGGGGAATTGGAAGCGGCTTTGCTGCAGGCAGAAGCGAAAGAAAAGAACGAATAAAAAATAAGAGAGCGGACGGAGGGTATTTTATGGAATTGCAGGATATTTTGAAAACGGTGGATCACACGCTGCTGCGGCCCGAGGCCACCTGGCCCCAGATCCAGACCCTGTGCGATGAGGGCGTGCGCTACGGCGTGGCGTCGGTGTGTGTGCCGGCGTCCCATGTGATGTCGGCGGCTACTTATCTCAACGGAAATCTGCCGGTGTGCACGGTGATCGGCTTTCCCGCGGGGTACAGCACTACCTATGTGAAATGCTTTGAAGCCCAGGATGCGCTGCAGAACGGCGCGGAAGAGATCGATATGGTCATCAACCTGGGCTGGGCCAAAAGCGGGCGCTGGGAGTGGATCGGTGATGAGATCAAGTCCGTGAAAGAGATGTGCGGCCAGCATGTGCTCAAAGTTATCATTGAAACCTGCCTGCTGACAGAGGAGGAAAAGATCAAGCTGTGCGAAGTGGTGTCCGACTCCGGCGCGGACTTTATCAAAACTTCTACCGGATTTGGCAGCGGCGGCGCCACTTTTGAAGATGTGGCCCTGATGAAGCAGCATGTGCGGCCGGGGCTGAAGATCAAGGCCTCCGGCGGCATTGCCAGCCTGGCCGACGCGGAGCGCTTCCTGACCCTGGGAGCCGACCGGCTGGGTACCTCGCGGGTGGTACGGGCGGTGCAGGCCCTGGAGCAGGCGCAGAAAAACGGCCGGGCATAAGCCTGCCGGCATCCAATGTGCTGATCCTGCCTGCGGTATGCCTGGTTTGCTCGCTGATTGTTACCCCTGGCCTGCTGACGGAGCCGGGGCTGAGCCGGGAGGAGATGCGCGCCGCCATGGGGGGCGTATTTCTGCTGTGCAACTTGCCAACGGCGGTGCTGCTGGTGATCCATTTTATCTGCCGGGGGCGCAGTAAACAAAAAGAAAATCGTCTGTCCTGACCTGCGGGCCCGGTTCCTTTGGGAAACCGGGCCCCTTTTGCCCCTTTGCGGGATTGACAAAGCAGGTCTATTATGATAGACTCAAAGTGGTCTACAATAATAGATCGATAAAGAAATGGGGGAGCGCCATGGATCATTGGAAATTGTGCGATAGTGAGTACCGCTTTATGTGTCAGGTGTGGGACAGCGAGCCAGTGCCTTCCGGCGCCTTGGTGGAGCAGTGCGCCCGAAATTTGGGGTGGAAAAAATCCACCACCTATACCATGGTGAAAAAATTGGCCCAAAAGGGCCTTTTGAAAAACGAAAATGCCGTGGTATCGGCGCTGGTGCCCCAGGAAGCGGTGCAGGCCGGGGAAAGCGCCGCCTTTGTGGAGCGCACTTTCGGCGGTTCTCTGCCCGCCTTTCTCGCAGCCTTTATGGGCGGGCGCAAACTGGACAAGGAGGAAGCACAGGCCATCCGGCAGTTGATCGACACATATGAGGAGGAAGAAGCATGACTTTGGCTCAGATTTTTGTGCAGGTTTTCTGGATGTCGGTCGCGGCCACCATTGTGGCGGTGCCGGTGATGGTGCTGCTGGGATTGTTTTCCCACTGGAAAGTACCCAAATGGGCCAGCTGTCTTTTGTATGCGCTGGTGCTGTTTCGCATGGTCTGCCCCCTTGCGCTGCCGGGGGACTGGGGGCTGTTCTCCATTCCCTGGATCCAGGGGGTGCAGCAGGGGGCTGTGGAGTTGTTCGACGGCTATGCCGGAGAATACGAGGCGGCCGTCGAGGGCAGCGAAACCTATGAGCAGGCTGTGGCCGCAGGGCTGACACCGGAGCGGATCGTCAAGGATTCGCCCCAGTCCATGCTGTATGTGCCTTACCGGACGGATGCAGCGGGTACCTTTACGCCGGCGCAGACGGCCATGGAGACCTGGGTGCCCTGGGTGGCCCGGGTGTGGCTGGCGGGCGTGGTCGTGTTCTATGGACTGACGATCCTCTCCTATGTGCTGCTGCGGCGTAGATTACGCTTTGCGGTAAAAGAGGAGGAAGACGTCTATGTGTCCGATCGCATCTCCTCGCCCTGCGCAGTGGGATATTTCCGTCCCCGCATCTATTTGGTGCCGGGCCTGAGCGCGGAGGAACGCGCCCATATCCTAGCCCATGAGCGTGCCCACCTGCGGGCGGGAGATCAGTGGGCCAAGCTGATCGCTTGGCTGGCGCTGGGCATACACTGGTTTAATGTTTCTCTGTGGATGGTCTACCGCGTTTATTGCGGGGATCTGGAGCAGGCCTGCGACGAGCGGGTGGTGCGCGCGGCGGATGTGGAAGCGCGCAAGGCCTACAGCCGCACACTGCTGAACTTGTCCTATGACCGGCGGTTCCGCTGGCTGAATCCTGTGGCCTTTGCCGAGGGCGGCACCAAAGAACGGGTGGAGCATATTCTGCATCTGAAACAGGCAAAGCCTGCCCTGTTGGTGCTGGCGGCGGTTGCGGCCATCACTGTGGTGGTGCTGTGCATTTCCGGCGGAGCGCCGCAGCATGGAGAGAAAACGGCTCCCACGGTGATCGACCACACCGGCCTTTTGACGCCGAAGCAGATTGCGGCCCTGGAGGACCGGGAAGGCGCTTCGATCACCATGGATCCGGACATTGAATGGATCAACACCCAGGGCTTTTCCGCTCTGGAGATCTTGAGCGTGGAAACGCAGGGTGAACGGTATACGATGGAGGTACTGGAGGGCACGGTTCTGTTCGGGTGGCTGGGCCATGTGGAGGGGTATCCGGACGGCGTGAGCGTGGCCTGCTTTGGCGTGCCCCTGGCTTACTGTGCCACCTATCTTTGGGATGGGACGGACTTTATCCTGCAAGATCATCGTCAGGCCGGCGAACTCCTGCAAAGTGGGATGGAAGAGTTGGATGTATCCGGTTTTTCCGGGGCGGCAAAGCAGCGCATGGCAGACACGGGAGCGGGGCTGGCAACGCTCTCTGAAACCCTGTGCCGCCAGGCGGAAGCCTGGTACGGCGGTGAGGCCTTTTCCCGGGACTGCTTTGTGGACGGCCGCATCGGCAGTCTGTTTATAAGTGACGATGGCCGCTGGGTCTTTAACGCCTATGAAGAAGGTGCGCCGGAGACAGAAACGGAGATGCATGAGGGCACGTTTGCAGACCTGAGAGGGGCGGGGCAGCTGCCGGCGGGAACCGATATTTCCGGCTGGAGCGACGAACAGTTGGTTTGGGCGCTGAGCACAGCTGAAGGCGGCTTCCGACAGGAGCTAGCGGCGGCTTTGGAGCAGCGCCTGGCAGATGACGCGGAAGCTGTTTTGAAGGAGATCACCGCCCTGGGCGCCCAGGGGCGCAGCAAGGTGTGCTGGGCTTTGGCGGAAGCCAATGCGGAACAAACGGCAGAGCAGACGAAGAAACGCATTTCCAGCCTGCAGGGGCTGGTTCCGGCTCAACGGGCCACGGCGCAGCTGCTTTCCGAGGATGCGGAGCGTATCTGGGCGGGAGAAACGGAACCGCCGGTACAGGAATTTGAGGCGGGTACCTGGGCCGTACAGGGGCCGATTACTACGGGAGCATGAAAAAAACGCGGTGCACTGAAGTGCACCGCGTTTTTTGGTTACAAGAGCAGCCGGAAGAGAACATAAGCCAGAATGGCGGAAATGATGGCCTGCAAACCTTTGCCCAGCAGGTAGGTTTTGCAGTTCAGGCGGGCGTCCAGAAGAAAGATCAGGCTTTGGCAGTGCACCGACAGGCCGCCCCAACCCAGGAGGAAGGAGGCCAGGGCGGCGGTGCCCGCTGTCAGCGGCGCGCCCTGCAGGCAGCCGGCACCGGTGGACAGCTCCAGAATCCCGGCCAACAGGGCTGTGGCCAGGGATTCCGGCATGCCGAAGGGGGGCGGCAGCAGTTCCAGGCCTGCGGCCAGCAGGTGCAGCAGGCCGGTGAAAGACAGCAGCCGCAGCGCGATCATGAAAAACAGGACAAAGGCGCAAATGTTCAGCACGGCGAGAAAAGAATCGGTCACCGCGTCGCTGAAGAGGCGGGGCAGACTTTTGGGCGGCGCTGCGGATGGGGCGGCGCTGCGCCGGGGCTCGCTTTCCCGGGAGCTGCCGTAAAAACGGAACAGGAGGCCCACCAGCAATGCCGAGAGAATATGGATACCATAGAGCCAGACGCCGACGGCGCTGCTCCCAAAGACGCCCACGCCCATCACGCCCACCAGAAAGCCGGGGCCGGAGTTGTTGCAGAAAGCCAGCAGCCGTTCTGTTTCGGCGCGGCCCAGCCGCCCTTCCCGATACAGCTCTGCGGCTGTACGGACGCCCACGGGATAGCCGCCGGTGAAGCCCAGGGCCAGCACGGCGGCGCTGCTGCCGCTGAGATGGAACAGAGGGCCCATCAGCGGCGAACACAGCGCTTCCAGCTGCGCCAGGGGAGCCAGGCCTGTCAGCAGGGCGGAGAGCACCAGAAAGGGAAATAGAGAGGGGATAATGGTGTCGCAGCACAGGCGCAGGGCCTCCCGTACGGCCTCTATGGCGGGGCGGGGACAAGCCAGCAGCAGCGCTGTGCAGGCGGCACACAGAAACCAGAGTACATGCCGGGCCTTGGGCCGCGGCGGAGAAACAGTCATTCCGATCACCCGGAAAGATTCTATGAGGCATTTGGTGGGAAAAGACGCGGGGACAGGCAATTGGCGGGAGGAAACTTCATAGAGTAGGGGCAAAGGAGTGGGAAGATGAATCGAATTGAAGACCGCGATATTTTCACAAAAACCGCCGAACTGCTGGATTTGCCCATGGATGTGGTGGCGGGGCTGCCGAATCTGGAGCTGTTGGGCAACCGGCAGCTGTTTTTATCCCGCCACCAGGGCATCCTTTCTTACAGCGACACCGCCATCGATGTGAACTGCGGCACGCTGCTGATCCGGGTGCGGGGGGCGGGGCTGCAGCTTTTGAGCATGACCGCCGATGAAATGCGCATCGGCGGCGTGATCGAGGGCGTGGAACTGGCGAGGGGAACGATGGTTCTGGATCTTGTGAACCTGCTCTCCGGCACGGTGGCTGTCACGGTGGAGAGCGGTTTTCCCGAGCGGGTGCTGAATCTGTGCTCCGCCCACGATATTGCCTTTTGGGACATGGCGTGGCAGGGGCCCACCTGCTTTTCCATGAAGCTCAAGCGCCGCCACTACCTGCTGCTGCGCCGCCTGACGAAAAAACTGGACTGCGAGATCACGGTGGAGCAAAAGACCGGCGTGCCGTTTTTTGTGGGGCGGTTCCGGCGGCGCTATGCGCTGCTGGCGGGGCTGGCCCTGGCGGTGGGGCTGGCGGTGTTCGGTTCTTTTTTTGTGTGGGATTTTGAAATCGAGGGCAACGAGCGGGTTTCCGACGAGCGTATCCTGCGGGCCTTGGAGGCGGAGGGCGTTACTTACGGAACCTTTGGGCTGGGGATCCATCCGGAACAGCTGAAAAATCATATTCTGCTGGAGATCCCGGAACTGTCCTGGCTGACGGTCAATGTGAACGGCTTTCGGGCCACGGTGGTGGTGCGGGAGCGGACGGTGCCGCCGCCCCTGCGCGACGAAGAGACCCATGCCAATATTGTGGCGGAGCGGGATGGCCTGGTGACGCTGGTGCAGCTTTACGGCGGCCATGCGGAGGTGCAGAAAGGCGCCACTGTGGCAGAAGGGCAGCTGCTGATCTCCGGAGTGGCGGATATCGGCGACCGGGGAGCCTATTTTACCCGGGCCGAGGGAAAGGTTTATGCCCGCACCTGGTATGACCTGACGGCCAGAGTGCCCAAAACGGTGACGGAAAAAGCCTATGACGGCCGCAAAAAACAAATATTTACCTTGATTTTAGGAAAACAACGGATAAAAATCACGCCGAACAGTAGCATTTTCGGGGCGGATTATGATAAAATAATAAAGAATCACAAATTGCGCCTGCCGGGAGGCGCCGCCCTGCCCGTGGTGCTGGAACACACCACGGCCCGCGCCTATGAGCGGGTGGAGCGGGTCCTTGGCGCGGAAGAGGCCCGAGACCGGGCGGAACAGGATTTGATGCGCCGGCTGCAGGATCTGATGCACGAGGACGGAGAAGTGCTGCACACTGCTCTGGAGGTGCGGGACGCCGGCGGCGTATACGAAGTCACCCTTCATGCCGAATGCGAAGAGCAGATCGGCAGGACGGTGGAATTTGCGGAATAACAGTCTGAAGGAGACGACACAGAATATGGTGGAACAAAGGATGAGCATCGAAAGAATGGAAGAAGCGATCAATGTATTCGGTTCTTTTGATGAAAATATTCGCCTGATTGAGAATGAAGTGCATGTTACGGTGACGAATCGGGACGGCGAGCTGAAGGTGGCCGGCAAGGCGGAGGACGTTTTGCTGGCGACCAGGGCCATTAAGGCGCTGCTGGCCCTGTCGTCCAAGGGGGAACCCATCAACGAGCAGAATGTGCGCTATGTGATCGGTCTGGCCCGCGCGGGGCAGGAGGAAAAGGCGGCGGAGCTGGCCCGGGATGTGATTTGCATCACGGCCAAGGGCCGCCCTGTGAAAGCCAAAACCATCGGCCAGCGGCATTATATCGATTCTGTGCAGAAAAATACGGTCACCATCGGCGTAGGCCCCGCGGGCACAGGCAAAACCTATCTGGCTGTGGCCGCTGCCGTGGCGGCTTTCCGGGAAAAGACCATCGACCGCATCATTCTCACCCGCCCTGCTGTGGAGGCGGGCGAGCGGCTGGGATTTCTGCCCGGCGACCTGCAAAGCAAGGTGGATCCCTATCTCCGCCCGTTGTATGACGCGCTGTTTGATATGCTGGGGGCGGATACTTATAATAAATATCTGGAGCGGGGCAACATCGAAGTGGCGCCCCTGGCCTATATGCGCGGGCGGACGCTGGATAATTCCTTCATCATTCTGGATGAAGCCCAGAACACCAGCCGGGAACAGATGAAGATGTTTCTGACCCGCATGGGCTTTGGCTCCAAGGTGGTCATCACCGGCGATATTACCCAGATCGACCTACCCTCGGACAAAACCAGCGGCCTGAAGGAAGCTGTGCGGGGGCTGCAGGGCGTGGAGGGCATCGGCATCTGCAAGCTGACCAATCAGGATGTGGTGCGCCATGTGATGGTGCAGCGGATCATTAAGGCTTATGAAGACTATGAAAAACGCCGCAGCGGCGGCGACAGGGGAAAGGGGAAACGCTGATATGGCAAAGAAACATTATATTCCCGTCACTGCGGATGTACCCGGCGCGGCCAGTGAAAGAAACTGCGCCCTGATCCGCAAGGTGATCCGAACGGCTTTGGAACTGGAAGGGGTTACATTGGGCTGTGAGGTAGACGTGCTGCTGACGAATGATGAGGGGATTCATGCCATCAACCGGGAGATGCGGGGCGTGGATGCTCCCACAGATGTGCTGAGTTTTCCGGAATTCGACTTTGTGCCCGGAAACCCGCCCACGGAGGCCAACGAGGATTTTTGCGATCCCGCCACGGGGTTGCTGCCCCTGGG
>CALDMR010000024.1 GCA_937915065.1 uncultured Clostridia bacterium | reverse complement strand
ACTTAATTTAGGACAAAACTTCTTGCCAACGGCCTGCAAACCGTTGATATTACTATATTTCTTTAAGTCCTATCATTCCACTCCGACCATGGGGGAGTCCTTGTAGGACTCCCCCATTTTTTGCATGATAACAAAGCAAACGCGGCGTGGGCGCAGTTTACACTGTGCCCTCCGCCGCGTTTTTCTTACCGGATCAATGAATTTCTGTTACGGCATAATCCTGGGCTTCCACAGCCTGCCGCAGGGTCTCATCCGAAACTTCGCCGGACAGCTGCACCACAGCCGTGCCGGCTTCGTGGCTGACTTCCGCCTGGGCCACTCCCGGCAGCCCTTCCAGCACCTTTTTCACCCGGGCCTCACAATGGCCGCACATCATACCTTCAATCATCAACGTTTTTTCCATAGGTTGTTCCTCCTGATATGGATTCTTTTTCTTTTTGTCCCGCGCCGCATTTCTCAGATCAAACCAGTTTAAGCGCAGCGCATTGGACACCACGCAGAAACTGGACAGGCTCATGGCCGCCGCCGCAAACATGGGATTCAGCGTCAGCCCCAGGGGAATCAAAACGCCTGCCGCCAAAGGAATACCGATCATATTATAGAAAAATGCCCAGAACAAATTTTGATGGATATTGCGCAAAGCCGCCCGGCTCAAACGAATCGCCGCAGGCACATCGGACAAGCGGCTGTGCATCAGCACCACATCCGCCGCGTCCACAGCCACATCAGCCCCTGCGCCGATGGCGATACCAAGATCTGCCCGGGTCAGGGCCGGAGCATCATTGATCCCGTCCCCCACCATGGTTACCTTTCCCTGCCCCTTCAAGCGGCGGATGACCTGTTCTTTTCCATTGGGCAGTACGCCGGCAATCACTTCATCCACTCCAGCCTGGGCCCCGATGGCCCTGGCCGTGCGCTCATTGTCCCCGGTGAGCATCACCACACGGATCCCCATATTGCGCAGCTCTTGAACCGCCCGTGGGCTGTCTTCTTTGATCACATCGGCCACGGCGATAACACCCAAAAACTGCTTCCGGGTTTCATTGGCAAAAAACATGGGCGTTTTCCCCTGGGCAGCCAAAGTATCCACCGCCACCGACAAAGCGGCCGGATCGATCCCCGCTTCCTCCAGCATAGCCCGATTGCCGCCAAGGAACGTTTCGCCCTCTATCCTTCCCCGCACGCCCCTGCCGTGCACTGCCGCAAATCCTTCCACCGAACCCCACGAGAGATCCCGCCGGCCGGCTTCCTCCACAATGGCTCCAGCCAACGGGTGTTCAGAAGGATGCTCCAGCGCGGCGGCCAAGGCCAGCAGATCCTCCTCGGCAACACCGTCCGCCGGAAGCAGATCCGTCACTCTGGGGTCACCCTGGGTAATGGTTCCGGTTTTATCCAGTGCCACAATGTCCGTTCTTCCGGCAGCTTCCAGCGACGATGCCGTTTTGAAGAGGATGCCATTTTTAGCCCCCACACCGCTGCCCACCATAATCGCCACCGGCGTGGCCAGGCCCAGCGCACAGGGACAGGAAATCACCAATACGGAAATCCCCCGCGCCAAAGCAAATCCCACACCCTGCCCCAACGGCAGCCAGACCAGGGTTGTAATGGCAGCAACAGCGATGACCACCGGCACAAACACACCGGACACTTTATCTGCTATCTTGGCAATGGGCGCTTTGGTGGCAGCGGCGTCAGATACCATCTGAATGATCTGGGCCAGGGTGGTGTCCTCCCCCACCCTGGTAGCCTGGCACCGCAGGAAGCCGGACTGGTTCAGCGTGGCCGCAGACACCGGATCTCCCTCCGCTTTATCCACCGGAACGCTTTCGCCTGTCAAAGCAGATTCGTTGACCGCACCGGCGCCCTCCAACACTACGCCATCCACCGGGATATGTTCCCCGGGGCGCACCACAAACACATCTCCTTGCCGCACTTGCTCCACAGGCATCTCTGTTTCGGCGCCGCCGCGCACCACGGTGGCTGTTTTCGGCGTCAGCTGGATCAAACTTTTCAGCGCATCGGTCGTTTTCCCCTTGGATCGGGCTTCCAACAGTTTTCCTACGGTAATCAACGTCAGAATCATCGCCGCCGACTCAAAATAGAATTCCATGGAATAGGTCATAACCCCATGGGCATCTCCCTGGGCCTGGGCCCCGGTCATGGCAAACAGCGCATAGGTACTGTATCCAAAAGCCGCCGTGGAACCCAGGGCCACCAAGGTGTCCATGTTGGGAGCACGGTGCCACAGGCTGCGAAATCCACTGATGAAAAACTTTTGATTGATGACCAGGATCATCCCCGACAGCAGCAGCTGCGTCAGCCCTACAGCCACCTCATTCCCCTCATAAAAAGGCGGCAGCGGCCAATTCCACATGGTATGTCCCATAGAGAAATACATCAGCACCAGCAAAAGGCCCAGGGACCACAACAGCCGCTGCTTCAGCGCCGGCGTTTCCCGATCCGCCAGAGCTTCCTCTGCTCCAGCGGCAGCAGCCTTTCCTGCAGCAGCTCCTTTTTCCGCCGCGCCGTAGCCCGCCTCTTCCACTGCCGCAATGATCTCCGCAGGAGCAGCATCCCCCTCCACTCCCATGGAATTGGTCAGCAAACTCACCGAACAGGACACAACGCCAGGCACCTGCGACACAGCCTTTTCCACCCGGGCCGAGCAGGCTGCACAGCTCATCCCGGTAATGTCATATTGTTTCATGGTTTTCCTCCCGGAAGCACATTCCTTTCTTACTTCATCAGTTTCTGCAGCGTCTGCACCAACTCGTCGATAGTTTCATCCTTACCATCCCGGATGTCCTGGGCTACACATGTGCGGATGTGATTGGCCAGCAGCTCCTTGCTGAACGCATTCAGGGCCGCATTGGCCGCCGCCACCTGCATCAGAATATCCGTACAATAGGCGCTTTTCTCCACCATACCGCGAATACCGCGGATTTGCCCTTCAATGCGGTTCAGACGATGGATCAGGCTGGTATACTCCTCCTTGGAGCGTTCTTTAGTTTTATGACAGCAGCATGCTTGCTTTTCCATATTGTTTTCTCCTTTCCCACACAATAATACCCGTGGGGATATTTTCATATTATACCCCCCAGGGGTATCTGTCAAGTACTTTCCCTTCTTGCACCACCGCTTTGCAAAGCAGTCCCGGGCCCGCTGACACAGTAAACCGATGATTACATAAACTGTAAAAAGGAATGCGTGTTTAACAGATGCGCTCTTTTGCATATTTTTGAATTTTTCCATGAAAAAAGTTGCATTTCCAAGCATGCCGCATTATAATGAATCCACTGTCATTTCTCCGGAGAAAGTAGGTTTGCTCCCATGAAGAAAACATTCGTTACCAAAGCACAGTTGGAAAAAATTACAAAAAAATATCCGACGCCCTTTCACTTATACGATGAAAAGGGTATCCGTGAAAACTGCCGTCGGCTGTATAAAGCTTTCTCCTGGAACAAGGGCTTCCGGGAATACTTTGCCGTGAAAGCTACCCCCACGCCGAAAATTTTACAGATCCTCAAGGAAGAGGGGTGCGGCGTGGACTGCGCCAGCGAGGTGGAACTGATGCTGGCCGCCAAGTGCGGCTTCAAAGGCGAGGAGATCATGTTTTCTTCCAACGAAACCACCCCCTCCGAATATGAATTGGCCCGCAAGCTGGGCGCCATCATCAATCTGGATGATATCACCCATATCAACTTTTTGGATCGTTTGACGGGTATCCCACCCCTGATCTGCTGCCGCTACAATCCCGGCGGCCATTTCGCCCTGGGCAACACCATTATGGATCACCCCTGCGACGCTAAATACGGCATGACCCCGGAGCAAATCAAAGAAAGCTACATCCGCCTGCAAAAGTTGGGCGCCAAAGAATTTGGCATGCACGCGTTCCTGGTCAGCGGCGCCATGACGAACAAATACTACCCTGCCCTGGCGGAGATTATGTTCAAAAAGGCGGTGCAGCTGCACAAGGAAACCGGCGCAAACTTCAAATTCATCAATCTTTCCGGCGGCATCGGTATCCCCTATGAACCGGAGCAGAAAGCCAATAACATCGCCGTGATCGGTGAAGGTGTGCGCCGGGCTTTTGAGAAAATCATGGTACCGGCCGGGTTGGGGGATGTGGCTATTTATACCGAACTGGGCCGCTTTATGCTGGGACCTTACGGCTGCTTGGTAACCACCGCCATTCACGAAAAGCATACTTATAAGGAATATATCGGCGTAGACGCCTGCGCCGCCAATTTGATGCGGCCTGCTATGTACGGCGCATATCATCACATCACCGTCATGGGTAAAGAACGCCGTCCCCAGGATCACATGTACGACATTGTCGGCTCTCTGTGCGAAAACAACGACAAATTTGCCATTGACCGCATGATGCCCCGCATCGATATAGGCGATCTGCTAGTGATCCATGACACCGGCGCCCACGGCTTCTCCATGGGGTATAATTACAATGGCAAGCTTCGCAGCGCCGAGGTCTTGCTGCGCGAGGACGGAAGCGCAGAGCTGATCCGCCGGGCCGAAACACCGGAGGATTATTTTGCCACCATGATTTTTGAAGGAGAGAAAAAGTAATGAGCAAAATTCAAATGACAACACCGCTGGTAGAGCTGGACGGCGATGAAATGACCCGCATCCTCTGGAAAAAAATCAAGGATGAACTGCTGCTGCCCTATGTGGCTCTGAAAACCGAGTACTATGATTTGGGCCTGGCACACCGGGAGGAAACTCAGGATCAGGTGACCATCGACGCCGGCAACGCCATTGCCCGATACGGCGTGGGCGTTAAATGCGCCACCATCACCCCCAATGCCCAGCGCGTGGAAGAATACCATTTGAGCCAGATGTGGAAAAGCCCCAATGGCACTCTGCGCGCCCTGCTGGACGGCACAGTGTTCCGCACTCCCATTGTGGTAAAAAATATTCATCCCGTGGTGCGCACCTGGAAGCAGCCCATCACCATTGCACGCCACGCCTACGGCGATATTTACAAAGCAACCGAATACCGTGTTCCCGAAGAGGGCACCGCTGAATTGGTTTTCACCACTAAAGATGGCCGGGAGACCTTCCGCGAAACCGTTTACCGCTTTGAATGCCCCGGCGTGCTCCAGGGCACCTACAACAAAGACAGTTCTATCTATTCTTTTGCCCACACCTGCTTCCAATATGCACTCAATCTCAAGCAGGATCTGTGGTTTTCTGCCAAAGATACGATTTCCAAGCAATATGACCACCGTTTCAAAGATATTTTCGCAGAGTTGTATGAAAATGAATACAAAGCACGCTTTGAAGCCGCCGGTATCCACTACAAATACATGCTGATCGACAGCGCCGTGGCAGGTCTGATGCAGTGCCCCGGCGGTATCCTGTGGGCCTGCAAAAACTATGACGGCGACGTGATGAGCGATATGGTATCCTCCGCCTTTGGCTCCCTGGCCATGATGACCTCCGTACTGGTATCCCCGGAC
>CALDMR010000023.1 GCA_937915065.1 uncultured Clostridia bacterium | reverse complement strand
AGAAAGCCAATGGAAAAGAGGGGCGTTTATGCTTGCTTATACTTATATGGAACCGGGCAATTTTGCGCTGATCGATAAGCCGAAACCGGTGCTTTTGGATGACCGGGACGCCATTGTGAAGGTGACGCTGGCCAGTATCTGCAGCAGCGATCTGCACATCAAGCACGGAAGCGTGCCCCGGGCGGTGCCCGGTATCACGGTGGGGCATGAGATGGTTGGCGTGGTGGATCAGGTGGGGGCTGCCGTGACCGGCGTTTGCCCCGGCGACCGGGTGACGGTGAATGTGGAAACCTTCTGCGGCGATTGCTTTTTCTGCCGCCGGGGCTGGGTCAATAACTGCCCCGATCCCAACGGCGGGTGGGCCCTGGGCTGCCGCATCGACGGTGGCCAGGCGGAACATGTCCGGGTGCCCTATGCGGATCAGGGGCTGGATCGAATTCCCGATGAGGTCACGGATCAGCAGGCCCTGCTGGTGGGGGATGTGCTGGCCACGGGCTATTGGGCGGCCCAGATCTCGGAGATTGGGGCGGAGGATACCGTGCTGATCCTGGGCGCCGGGCCTACGGGGCTGTGCACCCTTCAGTGCGTGATGCTGCGCTCGCCCCAGCGCGTCATCGTCTGCGACATTGATGAAAGCCGCCTGGCCTTTGTGCGCCGGTACTATCCCGGGGTGCTGACGGCTCCGGCGGAGGGGCTGAAAGATTTTGTGCTGGCCCACAGCGACCACGGCGGCGCCGATGTGGTGCTGGAAGCTGCCGGCAGCGAAAGCACATTCCGCATGGCGTGGGACTGCGCCCGCCCCAATGCGATCGTCACGGTGGTGGCCCTTTACGATGGGCCCCAGACCGTGCCGCTGCCGGAGATGTACGGCAAGAATCTGATCTTCAAAACCGGCGGCGTGGACGGCTGTAACTGCAAGGAGACCCTGGCCCTGATTGCCGGGGGAAAGCTGGACACAACGCCGCTGATCACCCATACCTATCCGCTGAAGGATATTGCCGCGGCTTACGAGCTGTTTGAAAACCGGCGGGACGGCGTGATCAAAGTAGCCATTGCGTGCGGCTGATCCCGGCTGCGGGCAGCCGAATTTGTATACAAACAGGAGGTATCTTTTTATGCGCAAGAATTTTGGAGCAAAACCCTGGACCTATCCCCAGCCCGTCTTTATTCTCGCCACCTATGGCAAAGACGGCACGCCCGATGCTATGAACGCGGCCTGGGGCGGTATCAGCGATGACAAGGAGCTGACCATGTGCATCAGCGCCGGGCATAAAACCATGGCGAACATTCTGGAGCGCAAGGCGTTCACCGTCAGCATGGCCACGGCGGAGCAGATGGTGGCCAGCGACTATGTGGGCATTGAATCCGGTAACCGTGTGGCGGATAAGGTGGCAAAGGCCGGCTGGCATACGACCAAGGCGGACTTTGTGGATGCGCCGCTTATTGACGAGCTGCCCATGGCGGTGGAGTGCCGCCTGGTCAGCTATGATCCGGAAAGCTGCCGTCTGGTGGGCGAGATCGTCAACGTCTGTGCCGACGAGTCTGTGCTGGATGCGGCGGGAATGATCGACCCGGACAAGCTGCAGCCCATCATCTTCGATCCCATCCACAGCGCGTACCGCAAGCTGGGGGAAAAGGTGGGCAATGCCTTCCGGGACGGCGCCCAGCTAAAATGATCCGGCCCATCCAATCTGTATACGATATGATAAACCGCAGGGCGGCGCACATCGGTGCGCCGCCCTGCGGTCAGTTTTCGGCCTGCACCCGGTATGCGCCCTCCCCGTCCGGTGTGTCAAAGCAAATCACGGGGTGGACGGCGGCGTAATCGGGATCTTGATAAGCCGGGAGGGAGCCGAACATGGCCCCGTCTTTCATATGGTGGCCGTAAATGATCAGATGGCTGCCCTCCGGTGTGCAGCCATCACCAATGAACAGGCTGCCGCTGACCGCGTCGTTCTCCGCTGCTCGGCCGCTTTGTGCAAACTTTCATATTCCGACCGGTTCAGCACCCGGCGCTCCTCTCGGAATAATTGCCGCTGGATTTTTAGAAATTTCACCTTGCATTCGTTCCAGTCCAGGAAGCGGAACAAACCATTGAGGGCGGAGAACATGGAGTTGATGGTGGCCGGGGCATAGTTTGCGGTGCACAGGTGGTGTTTCCAGGCGGAGACTGTTCCCCGGGTCACGGGGCGGCCCCGCAGCCAGGCGGAAAAGGTTCCGATGTCCCGCCGGTATTTTTCAAGGGTGCCGGGGGCGTGCTCCTGCTCGTGCAGATATTGGATATAGCGGAGAATTTGCCGCGGTTTTAGGGTGCGGAAGTTTGCGCTCATGAAAAAACTCCTCCTTTATACGGTGTATACCCAATATTGTACAGGGCGGAAGAAATGAGGCAAGTGCGGAAGGGGGGCGGGGCAGGCAGGGGCAGTTCCGGCGCGGCTGCGGGCCGGGGGGGAAAACGCCCTTGGGGACAACGCAACAAACTGCCAAAATTGTTTTTGAAAGGGCGCAGCTTACGGATTATACCATTAAGCTTTTGGGGGATAAGATTTTAACGGTATTGCAGATATTCTAAAAAACGCTTGACTGCAAGTGAAGCTGTTTTTTTGCTTCGCAAGGCGAGTCCTATTTGCCGATATGCGGGCACATCCAATTCTTTTGCCATAATCCGATATGGGACACGTTTTAAAATCAATTCTGGCAAAATGCTGATCCCAAGACCGTTTTCAACCATTGACATAATTGCATAATCGTCCCAGGTTGTAAAATGCACTTTCGGTGTTAGATCGTATCGCTCAAATATTTCAGATACTTCTGTTTTGGCGCCCTTTTCCAATAGCATAAACGGTTCTTCGCAAAGGGCTGCCACAGGAACTTTTTCAAGCTGTGCCAGGGTATGGTTTTCTGGTAAAATGGCAAGCAGCCTGTCCTGCGCTAAAAGAATAGTTTCAAAATCAGGGCAGGTTGGCAGCCGGAGAAAGCCGCAATCCACGCGTTCTTCTGAGATCCATTCTTCAATTTCTGTATAATCTCCGAGCAGAAGTTCATAATCAATGCCAGGATATGCTTTTTGAAATTCTTTGATGATATTTGGAAGCCAGTGTGTTGCTACACTGGAAAATGTGCCAATACGGATAAGCCCCGATTGCAGGCCGTTCAGTTCATCGACTTCCATTTGCAGCTTTTCGTATTCCGTGCAGACATTCTTTGCGTAAGGAAAAAGTTTCATTCCGTCGCTTGTCAGCTTTACGCCGGATTTTCCCCGTTCCAGCAGCACAACTTTCCATTCCTTTTCCAGGTCATTTATCATACGGCTAATGCCGGATTGGGAGTAATTCAGCATTTCTGCGGCTTTTGTAAAGCTGCCATATTTGACCGTTTTAACAAACGCCATATATTTTTGAATATTCATATCCATCTGATCACCCTGCTCAACCTATCTGATTTTGGTATATCTACTATGATAATTATTTGATTTTGTAATTATAGAAAATATGGTAAACTGAACACGCAAAAAAGTCAAGCAGGAGCGTGGCAACAATGTTTTATGTAGGTGAAATTCAGACGGAAGCGCCGTTTCGTTCTAAGGATTTTAGTAATGCGTTAGGTATTACCCGCGTTTCATTTGCACCCGCGGAGCAAATGGAACACATGCTGGGTACAAAAATCGGTGCGGCAACTGTTTTTAGCAGCCTGTTGGATACGGAAAACAAAGTGCGGATTGTTTTTGATAAAGAAGTGCTTTCTGAAAAATGGTATGGGTGCAGCGATGGAACGACGACGGGATATATGAAAGTGCAGACGGAAGATATTTGTAACAAATTCCTACCCTATGCCAATCATAGGCTATCTGTTGTTGAGGTGTGATATGGGACTTTATCAAAATCGGATCGTTGTAAAAGTGGGGACTTCCACGCTTACAAATGAAATGGGCAAAAGTGACTTGCGCTCGTTTGACTGGCTTGCGTGTGTTCTGTCAGATATTCAGAACATGGGTTATGAAGTGATTTTTAGTATCATCCGGTGCGATTGCTGTTGGAACAAATAAATTGCGCATACAAGAGCGCCCCTTCAGTATGCGCATGAAACAGGCGGCGGCTGCGGTGGGGCAGTGCAGTATAATGTTTCTGTATGACAAGTTTTTTAATGATTATGACAAGACAATCGCCCAAATTCTACTGAATGCAGAGGATATAGAACAGGAAGAAAAGAAAGAAAACTTGAAATACATTTAATGCGCTGTTGGAAATGAACATTATCCCCGTAGTCAATGAAAACGATTCCGTTAGTTATACGGAGATAGAATCAGAGGATAGATTATTTGGGGATAACGATATGCTTTCTGCCGTTGTTGCAGTTTTGTGCAGAGCGAAACAACTGGTGATTTTATCTGATATCAATGGTCTGTATGATGCAGACCCGCGGCTATACCCAGAAGCGAAACTGATCAATAGAATAGAAAAAATTGATGAAAAAGTATATGCTCTTGCGGGCGGTGCAGGTTCAAGGCGGGGAACAGGCGGCATGAAAACAAAACTTCAAGCTGCCGCATTGGCAACTGCCCAAGGGATAGATACGATTATTACAAATGGGAAAGCGCCGGAAAGTTTATATGAAATTGTGAAAGGTGGCAAAGCGGGCACTTTATTTGCGGGAAGGTAGGGCTACTACTGTATAACAAGAAGTCGGGTAAAAAGCCATTGCTTTTTACCCGACTTCTTTAAGTGCGACATGTTAGAGATCTGCTGGTAAGCCGCCATAAGGCGGCCTTTTCCTTTGGCGCGGAGGTTATACCACGATCTCGACCCGGCTGCCGGAAACTTTATCTTTGGACACAACGACCTGGCGGTCGATCCGTTCGCGCAGCTCGGCCACATGGGAGATGATACCCACCAGGCGGTTGCCTTCGGTCAGGCCGGACAGTGCCCGGATGGCCTGGTGCAGGGATTCTTCATCCAGCGAACCGAACCCTTCGTCCACAAACATCGTGTCGAGCCGGATCCCGCCGGCGGCGGACTGGATTTCGTCGGACAGACCCAGGGCCAGGGCCAGGGACGCCTTAAAGGATTCGCCGCCCGACAAGGATTTGACGCTGCGCTCGGAGCCGTTGTAGTGATCGACCACATCCAGCTCCAGGCCGCTTTGGCTGCGGTTGTTTTCTGCTTCCCGGCGACGCTTCAGCTCATACTGTCCGTTGGACATCACCAGCAGGCGCATGTTGGCCCGGCGCAGGATGCGGTCGAAAAAGGTCATTTGCACATAAGTTTCCAGGGCCACCTTTTCCCGGCCGGGAAGGGTGCCGTTCACTGTGCTGGAAAGGGTGCGCATCCAGGCATAGTGCGCCTCCGATTGTTTGAGGGCGGCGGATTTTTCCCGCAGGTGGTGCAGGGCGGTTTCGTTGGCGGTGCGGCGGGCGTGGAGCACGCGGCGGCGCTCCGTCAAGGTCTCGCGTTCCGCCGACAGGGCCCGGCTGCGCTCCTGCTGGGCGGGGATATCTATGGTTTGGCTGCGCTCCAGCAGCGCGGTCAGTTCTGCGATGGCGGCAGCAGAAGCAGCCAGGTCGGTTTTGCAGAGGGCGCAGGATTCTTCGGCGGCGGCCAGGCCGGCGGCCAGAGTGGCGCTTTCTGCCTGCAGCGCGCGATGCTGTTCTTCTGCTGCGGCGGCGTCAGGCTGGGAAAGAGCGCCGCGTAAGGCGAGGCACTGGGCCTGCAGTTCTTCACGGCGGCTTTCGCATCGGGCGGTTTCCGCCCGCCCATCGGCCAGGGTCTGTTCCAGTTCTTTCAGGGCCTGGCGGCGCTGGGGGATTTGGGCGTCCAGGGTCTGCTTTCGCTGCAGGGCGCTTTCGGTTTCCGCCAGCTGCGTTTTGATTTGGGTCAGGCGCAGGGCTGCATCCTGCAGGGCGACAGACAGATGCTCCGGTGCGTGCTCCGGCACACAGTCGGGGAGGTGCTCCCGGTATTGGCTCTGCAATTTTTCTTCCAGCTGTTCCAGTTGGCCGCGCTGCTTGCTTTGGGCCATATCCGCCTGGGCGGTTTCTGTGCGCAGGGCGTCCTGCTGTTCTGTTAGGCCGGCGATCTGCTTTTCGCGGGCCTGCAGCTGCTGTTCCAGGAGTTCCCGCTGTGCCAGCTGTGCTTCCCGCTCCAGAAGTTCCTGATGGAGGCGGGGCAGCTCGCCGGCGGCGTCTGCCAGTCCGGCGGAAAGCTGTTCGGCAGCGGAAGAGAGGGCGGGCGAGGAGAAATATTCGGCCATTTGAGACAGCAGCTGCTTTTCCCGCTCTTCCAGGGCGGCCTTCCGGGCGCCTGCTGCCAGGCTCTTTTCCAGGGCGCTGCGGCGGGCCGTATCCAGTGCTTGAGCGGCGTCGTTCAGCTCTGCTTCTGTGGGGGCGTGGTCGGCGATCTGCGCCGGGGCAGGGTGGTGGAGGGCGCCGCAGACGGGGCAGGGCTGCCCCTCTGCCAGGGATTGGGCCAGCAGGCCCGCCTGTTCATCAAGAAAGGCCCGGTTTTTTGTGCGGTATGCCGTTTCTGCAGCGTCCTCCTGCTGCCGGGCGTTCTGGTAGCTTTGCTGAGCTGTGGCCAGCGCCTGCCGGGCGTCTTCACAGTCGGCCAGCAGCTGCGACAATCCTTCCAGGGCGCTTTTTCGCTCCTGAGCCTGGCTTTGGCGGCGGAGCAGTTTTTCTTTTTCTGCTTCCAGCCCTTCGGTGGCGGCCCAGGTTTCCCGATCCGTTTTCAATGCGGCCTGTTCCCGGGCCAGTTCTGCGGCCAGGTCATTCTGGCGGCGGTGCAGCGCTTCGCATTGGGTCTGGCCGGTTTGCAGCTGCTGCGCATAATTTTCCTGCTGCCGCAGATCCTGCTGCAGGGCAGTCAGGGCTGCGCGGCGCCCTTCCGCCTGGGCCTGCTCCCGGAGCAGCCGCTCCTTGTCGGCTGCGGCAGCAGACAGATGCTCTACTTCCACTTCCCATGCGGTCAATTCTGCGTCCAGCTTTTCGTGCTCCCCGGTTTTAAGGGCTGCCTGTGCTTCCAGGGCGGAGAGCTGGGCGTCCAGGCTGGACAAAGACACTTGCTTTTCCTGCAGCTCCCGGTAGCGGGGCAGCTCGGCCTCCAAAGCGGTCAAAGACTGGTTCAGCGCGATGCGCCGGGGGTCCTTGGTCTGCTCTGCCTCCAGGGCGCTTTGGGCCGCGGCTGCTTGGGCTTGCTGAAGCTGCTGCTTTTCCAGGGCTTCCTCCAGTTTTTGCCGGGTTTTTTCTGTTTCCTCGGCCTTTGCCAGCAGGGTGGTGACATTTTGCAGCTCTGCATCCAGTTTTTCCAGGGCGCTTTGGCAGGCGGCGTCTTCATGGGCGTCGCCGGCAATCAAGGTTTCCGCCAGCGCTTCGGTCTCCTGCAGAGGCAGGCTGCCTTCCTTGGCCTGCTGCAGCTGGGGCAGCAGGGGATCGTCCTCCCGGCAGAGAAGGCCGCCGATGTATTGCTGCACGCTGGCGCGGGCAGCTTCGCATGTTTTCTGCAGGGCGCTGGTTTCGCTTTTCAGCTTTTCTTGCAGCACCATGTAATATCGGGTCTTGAAAATCTCGCGGAAAATTTCCTGGCGGTTTTTTGTGTCTGCCAGCAGCAGTTTGAGAAAATCACCCTGGGCGATCATGGCGATCTGGGCAAACTGGCTGCGGTTTAGGCCGATGATGCGGATGATTTCGCTGTTGACCTCCCGGGCCTTGGCGACCAGGCGGCCGTCCGGCAGCAGAAGCTCCGCTTCGGCCTTTTGCAGGGTCATGCCGCCGCCGCGCTTGGCGGGGCGCTCGTATTCGGGGTTTCTGCGCACGGTATAAATTTTGCCGCCGTATGAAAATACCAGTTCCACAAAGGTGGGTGTGTCTGCTTTGGCGTATTTGGAGCGGAACATGGATGCGTCCCGGGTCTCGCCGCTGGGTTCGCCGTAAAGGGCGTAGGTAATGGCGTCAAAAATGGTGGTTTTTCCTGCGCCGGTGTCGCCGGTGATCAGATACAGGCCCCGGGAGCCCAGTTTTTCCAGCTCCATGACCACAGTACCTGCATAGGGGCCGAAGGCGGATACTGTTAATTTCAGAGGTCTCATGCGTTTTCCTCCCAAATGTGTTCGATCAAATCCCGGGCATAGCTGCGCTGGGCGTCGCTCATGGCTTGGCCGTTCTGGGCTTCATAAAAGGGCTCCAGCAATTCCAGGGGAGAGTGCCGGGGCATATCTTCCAGATCGTCTGTGGGCAGCAGCCCCGCGCGGGTGCGGCTGTTGTCGTAGTCCAGTTTCATCAGATAGGGGTATATGATCCGCAATTTACCCACCGCGTCGGGAATGTCATCCTCGTCGGTCAGGGTGATATGGACATAGTCCTGCCGGTATCCGGCGCTTTCGTAAAAATCGCGGAGGGTCAGCTCCTCGTATGTGCCCCGCAGTTCCACCAGATCCCGCAGCGGATGGAAGGGCACGGTGCGCACTGTCACATGCCCCTTTTCTTCCAGCTCCACCACAGTCAGGGATTTTTTATGCCGGGCCTCGGAGAAAGAGTATTTCAGCGGCGTGCCGCAATAGCGTATTGTTTCGCGGCCCACCTGCTGCGGCCCGTGGATATGGCCCAGGGCCACATAGTCGAAGGGGGCGAAAACGGCGGCGTCTACATTATCAGAACCGCCCACAGAGAGATCCTCCGAATCGCATCGGGCGGCGCCGGTGACAAATTGGTGGGTGACCAGCACATTCCGGCGGGTCGTGTCCAGAGGCATGGCGTCGATGGCAGCCTTCACGGCATCGGTATAGGAGGTGATCTCCTGATCCGGAAAACAGCGGCGGACGTGGGCGGGCTTGAGAAAGGGCAGCAGGTAGAGATCCACGGGACCGTGGATGTCGGTCAGCGTCAGGGGGGCGGTCGTCCCATTGTAAACCGGGGCCATGTGGATGCCGCTCCCTGCCATCAGCCGTCCGCCGAAGGCCATGCGCTCGGCCGAGTCGTGGTTGCCGCTGATGAGGAAAACCTGAAGGTTCCGCGCGGACAGGCGTACCAGAAAATCGTCCAGTAGGGCGACCGCTTCGGCAGAGGGCACGGACTTGTCGTAAATATCGCCGGCAATGAGTATGCCGTCGGGCGCTTCCCGGTCAATGATATCCAGGATCTCTGAGAGAATATACCGCTGATCCTCCAGCATGGAAAATTCATTGACCCGCTTGCCCAGATGCAGGTCGGAAAGGTGGATGAGTTTCATAGTGCCAGTCCTTTCGGTTGTGATGATTTTATTATATAGAGGCCATCCGGAACGCGCAAGAGCGTATCGGGGCGGATAGAAAATCCCCGGAGAACCGGGCAGCGATGGGCCGCTGGCCGGTTCCCCGGGGCATTTGTGGGCTGACTGCGGATGGGCGTTCAGGTAATGGCCAGGGTTTTGACCAAATCTTCTGCCGGAGTCACATAGGCAGTTTGATAGGTGGTGTAAATCACCATGCCAGGCTTGGCGCCGGCGGGCTTTTTCACATAGCGCACGGGGGTGTAGTCCACAGGGACATTCTGCCCCTCCCGGGCCTGGGAATAATAGGCGGCCAGCATGGCGGCCTGGGTCATGCTTTTGTCATCGGCAGGTGCGCCGCCGGTGTGCAGGATCACATGGGAACCGTGGATTTTCTGGGTGTGGAACCACAGGTCGCCGGGGGCGGCGTCTTTGCAGGTGAGCTGATCGTTTTGGCGGTTATTGCGGCCCACGCTGATGCGCAGCCCTGCGGAGGAGCGGAAGGTGCGGGGCTTCAGAGCCCGCTTGATCTGCTTCTTTTCGCCTCCGCGCTGTTTCAGGTATCCGGCGTCTTTCAGTTCACTGCGGATCTCGCGGAAATCCTGCTCGGATTCGGCTTCCCGCAGCTCTTCCACAATGCTTTCCAGGTATTCCAGTTCCACGCGGCCCTTTTCCATTTGCTCGCGGAGCATGGTTTCGGCGGTTTTGGCCTTGTTGTAGTTTTTGTAATAACGGGCGGCATTTTGCTGAGGGGTCAGCAGGGGATCGAGGCGGATCTCCACGGTGGGGCAGCCCTCTTCATAATAATCTTCGGCCTGCAGCACGGTCATGCCCCGCTCCATGCGGTACAGGTTGGCGGTGATCAGTTCGCCGGCCTTGCGCAGGGCGTCGCGGTTTTGGGTGGCTGCATATTCTTTCTGCTGCACTGCCAGCTTACGGCGCACACGATCCCGGGCGCTGGCGGCGGTCTGCATCAGATCGTGGCCCAGCTGCCGCATTCGCTCCGTTTTTTCCCGCTTTTCGTAGAAATCATCCAGCAGGGTAGAAAGGGAGGGGTAGGAAATGGTTTCCGCGGCCCTTTCATACTGGGTGATGGGAAAATAGGAATAGTCCAGGGGTTTTCCGTTTTCCGTGATCATGGTGGGGGCGAAATCCTGCTGCCGGATGCGCTGGATCAGTGCGTCCCAGGCGGAGCATAAACGCGCTTTCCCGGCGGTGTCCAGGGCAAAAAAATGGGCGTCGGTGGAACCGCAGGCCCGGTAGGCCAGTTCGCGGCATACCAGGGGAGAAAGACCGAAAAAGGTGCGCAAAAGCCAGTGGTCGATCTGTTCATCTTTTTCTGCATTTTCCAACAGAGCTGAAAACGCGCCCTCTTCCAGGGCCAGGGGGGAGTACTTGTCCGCCTGGGCGGGAGGCAGGTGATAGAACAGCCCGGGCAGCAGCTGGCGCTTGTCGGAAAGATCCAGATCCACCCGGCGCATACAGTCAATGATGCGGTCTTCGCTATCCAGCAGCAACAGATTGGCCTGACGGCCCATGGCTTCCAATACCAGCTTGCGCCGGCAGAGTTCACCCAGTTCGTCGCGGCCCTCCAGTGTGAGGATGAGCACCCGCTCCATTTCCGGCTGTTCCACGGCAATCAGCTTTGCGCCGGTCAGGTGTTTGCGCAGCAGCATACAGAACATGGGCGGTTGGGCCGGGTTTTCCCGCAACAGCCCTGTCAGGTGCATGCGGGGCTGATTCGTGCCTGCATTGATCAGCAGGCGCATACCGCGGGGCAGCAGCATAACGATTTGATCGCGGCTGGGCTGCTGGATCTTGTCGATCCGCGCGCCCAGGGCGGCGCGGCGCAGTTCTTCCGCTGCCGCACTCATACAAACGGCGTCCATCGGCATAAGATGGTTCCTCCTGTTATTGGTTTGATCCTATCATATCACGCCCGGGGCGCGGAGAAAAGGGGGAGACGATTCAAGTTTCCTCCATCATCTTTACAAACAGTGCGTTGATACGATCCCGGCGGCCCAGCAGATACAGATAGCCGAACAGCGCCTCCAGAGCGGTGGCGGTTTGATACTCGCCGCGGCTGGCGTTCTGGGGGATGCTGTGAACATGGGCGTTGCGTCCGCGGCGGAATACGGCCAGCTCTTCCTCTGTCAGCTCGGGCAGAATGCGCTCGGCCCGGCGGGCCTGTTCCGGTGCGCACACCAGGGCCACCGTGGCCCGGTGCAGCCCCTTGCCTGTGGCTTTGCCGTGTACGCACAGCCAGGAGCGTACCAATACCTCATATACTGCATCACCTAAATGGGCCAGGGCGATGCTGCTGATTTCATGCAGCGGCCCCGGTTCCATCGCCAATTCAAAATAATTTTCCATATTTCAAAAAACTCCTAAAAAAACTATTGACTCCACGGGAAGAGCATGCTATAATAACGCTGTTGCTCGGGGTGAACGACCTAAACAGTATAACAGAAACGACTGCAAAAAGTCAATATGGGGGTATAGCTCAGCTGGGAGAGCGCTTGAATGGCATTCAAGAGGTCAGCGGTTCGATCCCGCTTATCTCCACCAAGAAAAAACAGGAAACCCTTGTGGCTCTAAGGCTGCAAGGGTTTCTTGCTTTTTGCTGTTTTTCAGAAAAATGGCCTGAAATTTTGAAAAATTTAGCTCTACTACAGACTCTACTACAGACTCTACTACAGACTCTACTACAGACTCTGTTACAGACACTGTATTAAATGGCGCCTGTGATTTTAGCAATTACATCCGTGCGGGTAGAAACCTGTTTCATTACCGGATGGTCTTCATTGCTGTAAGGCAAAGCAGAGGGAATTGAATTCTTGTATAAAAAGGACATTGCTGCACATATCGCAAAAAACGATTGGGCGGCAATGTCCTTTATGATATACAATACGCTTGCGGCTATTTCCTGATCCAATCCAGGAAAGCAGATACTTTCTCCAAATCCTCGTCCGGCAGGGCAAGCAGCTTTTTCCCCACCAGCCCGCGCAGGGAATCCGGGTCATCCATGGGGGCAAAGAAAAGGGCTGGCGTTAAGTCGAAGTATTCCATGATATTGAATAATTCCCGGAGAGAGGGCATGGAAATGCCGTTGGTGATGCTTCTGATGTAGGAGCCGCTTTTGCCGAGCTCCAGGCTCATCCGATGCTCGGAAACACCTTTTTGCTCCCGCAGCTGTGTGATGCGGTCTCGCACGAATGCTTCATAGCGGCGGTTATCGTCCATGGCGCGCTCCCTCCAATCTCTGTTTATTATTTTAATATAAAGGAGGTGGATAGGTTCGTGATTAAATTATCAACTTTTGCTTCACATGGAATATAATTGGTGATATAATTATCAAAATTGTGATAGATTTATATTTTTATTATGAATTGTTTTTGGCGGAATATTACAGCGTGCCGCAAGTAATGCCAAAGAACTGCCGGAGTATGCTGAGATGGGAAAGAGAAAAATCCACATCACAAATTTGGAACAGGGGCAAATCCCTCTTCCAAAGAAAGCCGATGATGTGATATAATAAAAATAGTAAAGTTTACCATTTTGAAGTCTGTATTTAGAGGTCTTGCTATGGATGGAAAATGGGGACAGTCCTGGGCTGTCCTGTTCAAATATGAAAAATTGATTTTGTCTGAAGAAGAAACCACATCCGCCGGTGGATGTGGCGTCTCCCTTGCGGCCTTTTCGCGCCCTGCGTCAGCCTGTCTTTGTGACAGTGCGTCGCAGGGCGTTTTTGTATTTTCTGAAAGGAGCCAGAGAATATGAGTCTGAACTACGCCTGCCCCGGCTGTGGAACGCCTTTGGGCTATGATGGATTGTGCTGGAAATGCAAGTGCGAGCAGGAGCGACAAGCTGCGCTTGCCTGGACGCCGGAACAGATTGCCGAGAAGCAGGAAAACCTGATGCAGAACATCCGGCGGCTGGCAGATCTAAAGGATCCCGAATATACCGACTTCTGGCAGCTGTTGGGCTACCGGGACGCCATCACCCCGGAGATCCAGCGCTCGGCGCTGGATGCAGAGGTGTTCTGGCCTTCTGAACTTTACTATCGCGCCCCAGAGGATGTGCGGGACGGCCTGATCCGTGCGCTGCTGTCCACAGAGGATTCCAGCGAAGCGTCCAACCTGATGTGCTGCCTTGCCTTTCAAGGAGATGACCGGGCAATGGAGACATTGCTGGAGTTGGAGCGGATCCCTCGCCCCTGGCGCAAGAGGCTCTATGTAGATCCGCCCATTTACGCCCAGTGCGGCGGCTGGACCTTCGACAAGGAGGGGCAGCGGATCGAACTCAACTTTGCCACCTGCTATCCCATGATCAAGGGAGTGCCCGGAGAAACTTCCCCCGTCCGCATTGGCCGGGCACGGGAGGATACCTGTCCCCACTGCGGCGGACACATGGTGGATGCGCTGGTGCTGGATGGCCGGGATGCGCGGCTGAAGTTCCTGGGGCTGGACGGCATCCTGACCGCCACCTGCTGCCCCAATTGCGTGGGCTTTCTGAAAGGCCCCGCTTTCAACCGCTTTACCCTGGACGGCGGCGTAGAGGCATTCCCCTCGGAACTCTTTGATGGTGCGGAGAAGATGGATTGCTATGTCCGGCCGGAAGAGTACCAGGAGCTCACCGGGAATCCCTATGTTCTGAGCAAAGCGCCGGTGCCCCTGTTTTACGGCGCCGCCTGTGACGATGTGAATACCATCGGCGGCTTTGCTAACTGGGTGCAGGACGCGGAATATACCATCTGTCCCCACTGCGGGAAACCTATGAAGTATCTGGCGCAGATCCAGTGGGATACGGTGTTTGACTGTGCGGAGGGCACGCTCTATGTGGAATTCTGTCCAGACTGCCAAATCGTATCCATGCAGCATCAGCAAACCTGAGAGGGGGGATTACTATGAGTTTGCCAAAGCGTGACGGCGTGAAGGGCCGCTATTATCTGATCCATAAACCGGATACGAACCCCGAGGTGCTGGAACACGCCGATCAGTGCATCCAAAATGTGTTGGCTGGAACTGCAAAAGAAAACCATTCCGGCTATCCGGTGGTCGTTCGGAACCAAAG
>CALDMR010000022.1 GCA_937915065.1 uncultured Clostridia bacterium | reverse complement strand
CAGGAAGGGCATATCTTCCTGGGGCAGCACGCGGGAAACAACACCCTTGTTACCGTGGCGGCCTGCCATTTTATCGCCCACCTGGATCTTTCTTCTCTGGGCCAGATAGATGCGAACCACCATGTTCACGCCGGGAGACAGCTCGTCGCCGTTTTCACGGGTGTAAACCTTGGCGTCCACCACGATACCGCTTTCGCCGTGGGGCACTTTCAAAGAGGTATCGCGGACTTCTCTTGCCTTTTCGCCGAAGATGGCGCGCAGCAGGCGCTCTTCCGCAGTGAGATCCGTTTCGCCCTTGGGGGTGACTTTACCCACCAGGATGTCGCCGGCATGAACCTCGGCGCCGATGCGGATGATGCCGCGCTCGTCCAGATCTTTCAGCGCGTCCTCGCCCACATTGGGAATGTCGCGGGTGATCTCTTCGGGGCCCAGCTTGGTGTCGCGGGCATCCAGCTCGTACTCTTCAATATGAATAGAGGTATACACGTCCTCGCGGACCAGGCGCTCGTTCAGCAGAACGGCGTCCTCGTAGTTGTAGCCTTCCCAGGTCATAAATCCGACCAGGATGTTGTGGCCCAGGGCGATTTCGCCCTGATCGGTGGCGGGGCCGTCGGCCAGGGTGTCGCCGGCCTCCACGCGCTCGCCCACATCCACGATGGGGCGCTGGTTGATGCAGGTCGTATGGTTGGAGCGCAGGAACTTGGTCAGCACATAGTTCTTGGTCTCGCCGCTGTCATACTTCACCGCAATATTGCGGGCGTCTACCTTGACCACTTCGCCGGGGCCCTCCGCCAGAATGGCGATCTCGGAGTCCTGGCAGATCTTATGCTCCATACCGGTGGCAACAATGGGCGCCTCGGGGCGCAGCAGCGGCACAGCCTGGCGCTGCATGTTGGCGCCCATCAGGGCGCGGTTGGCGTCATCGTTGGGCAGGAAGGGGATCATGGCCGTAGCGATGGAGACCATCATGCGGGGAGAAATATCCATATAATCCACGCGGTCGCGGTCGACCTCGATGATCTCGTCGCGGTGACGGCAGGTGATACGGGCATTGGCCAGCCGGCCATCCTCGCCCACAGGCTCTGCCGCCTGGGCCACGATATACTGGTCTTCCACATCAGCGGTCATGTACTCCACATCGTCGGTCACGATGCCGGTCTCTTTATCAATGCGGCGGTAAGGCGCCTCGGCAAAGCCGTATTCATTGATGCGGGCATAGGTGGCCAGGTAGGAGATCAGGCCGATGTTGGGGCCTTCAGGCGTTTCAATGGGGCACATACGGCCATAGTGGCTGTAGTGCACGTCACGCACGTCCATGCTGGCGCGCTCGCGGCTCAGACCGCCGGGGCCCAGAGCGGACAAGCGGCGCTTGTGGGTCAGTTCTGCCAGGGGGTTGGTCTGATCCATGAACTGGCTCAGGGGGCTGGAGCCGAAGAACTCCTTAATCGCGGCAGTAACAGGCCGGATATTGATCAGGCTCTGGGGCGTGACCACATCCAGATCCTGGATGGTCATGCGCTCGCGGGTCACCCGCTCCATGCGGGAGAAGCCGATGCGGAACTGGTTCTGCAGCAGCTCGCCCACGCAGCGCAGACGGCGGTTGCCCAAATGGTCGATATCGTCCTTGCCGGACAGGCCCAGGGCCAGACCGTTCATATAATTCACAGAAGCGAAGATATCATCAATGATGATATGCTTGGGCACCAGCTCATCGCGGCGGGCAATGCAGGCGTCGATCAGCTCCTCGCCGCCGTCGGGATACTGCTCCAGCAGTTCCCGGAGCACTTCAAAGCGAACGCGCTCCTTGATGCCGCACTGCTCCAGGGGATCAAAGTCCACATACTCATGCATATCCGCCATGTGGTTGGAAAACACTTTAATAGGTGCGCCGTCCACATCGATGGTAACTTCGTTGACGCCGATGGCATCCAGGCGCTTGGCCTCTTCCACGGAAAGCACATGGCCGCCCTCGAAGAGGATCTCGCCGGTCATGGGATCGGCCACGGGATAGATCAGCTTGCGGTCATGGATCCGGGGCCACAGGGCCAGCTTCTTATTAAATTTGTAACGGCCGACGATGGACAGATCGTAGCGGCGCTGATCGAAGAACATACCGTCGATCAGGGTGCGGCAGGAATCTACCGTGGGAGGCTCGCCGGGGCGGAGCTTGCGGTAGATCTCGCACATGGCCTCTTCATAGGACTTGCAGGCGTCCTTTTCAATGGTGGTCACAATGCGGGGATCGTCGCCGAACATGGCCAGGATCTCCGCGTCGGTCTTCAGGCCCATGGCGCGCAGCAGGCAGGTGATGGGCAGCTTGCGGTTCTTGTCAATGCGAACCCAGAACTCACCGGCAGCATCGGTCTCATACTCCAGCCAGGCGCCGCGGTAAGGAATGACCGTGGACGTCAGCAGGGGCATATCGGTCTTCAGATCGATCTCCTTGCCGTAGTACACGCCGGGAGAGCGGACGATCTGGGAAACCACAACGCGCTCTGCGCCGTTGATGACGAAGGTGCCCGCCTGGGTCATCAAGGGGAAGTCGCCCATGAAGATCTCCTGCTCTTTGATCTCCTCGGTTTCCTTATTGCGCAGGCGCACGCTGACTTTCAGCGGCGCAGCATAGGTGGCGTCGCGCATTTTGCACTCTTCCACGCTGTATTTGGGAGGCTCGTTCATGCTGTAGTTGATGAACGACAGCTCCAGGTTGCCGGCGAAGTCGGTGATTGCGCCGACGTCGTTGAACACCTCGCGCAGGCCGGTATCCAGGAACCACTGATAGGATTTCTTCTGGATCTCCAGCAGGTTCGGCATCGGGATGATCTCTTCATGCTTTGCGAAGCATCTGCGGACGGTTTTTCCGTAGTGCTTCTCGTGCCCCAACGTGCACTCCATTTCATCACACTCCGTTTCTTTGTACTGAAAGCCTTGCGGCATTGTTTATGATCGACAGCGAAAAATGACACACGCGGTCTTGTTGTTTGAATTCCTTTTCAAACATCTTGATTCCTGTTTCCATTCGTGGTAAAGTAGCACCAAGAAATATGGGAATGGTGTTTCCATTTTTCTGTATATAAGCGCTTTATTGTACCATTTCAAGCAGGCGCTTGTCAAGCATTTTTTTGTTTTTCTTCCATATTGTTTCATTTTCAGCGGTCTGCCAGCGGCAGACCGCTCTTTTTTCGCCATCCGCCCCCTTGCCCCGCCGCCGGAGACTGGATGCTCCGGCGGCGGGGCATCCGTTTTTTGCTCCAATGGCCCCCTGTTTTCCACAAAACTATGCACAGAAAAAATTTTCGTCCCTTTGCCGCTGTTTTGCAGCACTTTTCACAGTTCCTCTGTTTTTCCGTCCTCATCCCCGCAGGCACCTTCCTCTCCTGTTTTGCGTAGAATGACATGAACACCATTCCGTGTTCGATTGCGAGGCAAAGGAGTTTTTCCATGAAAAATCATCATTGCGGATGCAGCAGCCGTCCTTACTGCTTCAGCAACAGCTGCGATCCCATCGCGTATATCCCCGGCCCTCCGGGCCCCGCCGGGCCTACCGGCGCTGACGGTGCAGTTGGCCCCACCGGGCCTACCGGCGCTGACGGTGCAGTTGGCCCCACCGGGCCTACCGGCCCCATCGGCGTGGATGGCACGCCCGGCCCCACTGGGCCCACAGGCCCCGCAGGCACAGTCACCCCGGCAGACGCCGTTGCAGATGCCGCCGACACCACCGATCTGGTCACGCAGTTCAATCAGCTGCTGGCCAATCTTCGGGCCGCGGGCCTTTTGCGCCCTTGACGGGCAGCGTCACATCCTCAGCCGGAAAGGGCGGCAGCCGCCGCCCTTTCCGGTTCATTTCAGGTCACGGAGAACATAGCTATGAAAATTGTTGTTTACGCCATCTGCAAAAACGAAATCAAGTTTGTCGATCGCTGGATGGACTCCATGGGCGAAGCCGATGAAATCGTTGTGCTGGATACCGGCTCCACCGACGGCACGGCCGCCCGGCTGCGCGCCCGGGGCGCCCGGGTATCCGAAGCGATCATTGCCCCCTGGCGCTTTGACGCCGCCCGCAACCGCTCTTTGGCCCTGGTACCGGAGGATGCAGATATCTGCGTTTGCACCGATTTAGACGAAGTCTTTCACCCCGCTTGGCGGGCCGCTCTGGAGCAAGCCTGGACGCCGGAGGCCCAACAGGCCCGTTACCGCTACACCTGGAGTTTTCAGCCCGACGGCAGAGAAGGCGTGGTGTTCTGGTATGAAAAGATCCACAGCCGCCGCGGCTGGCAGTGGATCCATCCCGTCCACGAAATCCTCGCCCGCACCGACGGCCAGAGCGCCGTGCGCCAGATCACCATTCCGGGAATACAGCTGGATCACCATCCGGACAGCAGCAAATCCCGCAGCCAATATCTTCCGCTGCTGGAACTCTCCGTGCAGGAAACGCCGGAGGATGACCGCAGCATGCATTATCTGGGCCGGGAATACTTTTTTTACGGACGGTGGGATGACTGCATCGCCACCCTGCAGCGCCATTTATCCATGCCCGCCGCCCGGTGGGCCGACGAGCGGGCGGCCTCCATGCGCTATATCGCCCGCGCGCTGGAACAAAAGGGCGAGGCAGCCGCCGCCCGGGATTGGCTGTTGCGGGCCATTGCAGAAGCGCCGCACCTGCGCGAACCTTATACAGATCTGGCCTTGCTGCTGTACCGGCAAAAGGACTGGCCCGGCGTCCTCTATTTCACAGCCTGCGCCCTGGCCATTCGGGAGCGCCCGCAAAGCTATATCTGCGAAGCCGCCCCCTGGGGCAGCCTGCCCCACGACCTGCGCGCCGTCGCCTGGTATCAGCTGGGCCGCCTGCAGGAAGCTCTGGCAGAAGCCCGCGCCGCCGCAGCGCTGTCCCCTGCCGATCCACGGCTGCAGAACAACCTGCAGCTCATTGCCGCCGCCCAGGCAGAACACCGCCCCTGAGCGCCTCCGCTTCCGCCCTTCAGCGCGCATCGCACCCCGTCAATCGATAGCAAATAGTAATATTTCGGCAGGATTATACTTTTTAATGTCAAATAAGACGGATTCCGCACCATTCTCCCCCAAATTTTTTCCGCAGCAGTGAACAAATTTCAGTGGAATGTGTTATACTGTTTTATATCTATCATTTTATATAAGCCACAAAAGAACGGTGCCGCCAAGGCGAGAGGAATGCGACATATGGCAAAGCAATTCGACAAGAAACAGAAAAGAGAATCCAAAGCCGCCCCGCAGCAACGCCCCGAAAAGCGAGATGTTACGCGCCTGCAGCCGGATCCCAAGCAGGGACTTCGGGCCGACCAGGTGGCCGAGCGCGTTGCCGCAGGGCAGCAGAATTTCGACTCCACCCCCGCCACCCGCACAGAAAAGCAGATTGCCCTGCGCAATATCTGCACCTTGTTCAATTTGGTCAATATCATCTTTTTCGTTGCCATCCTGCTGGTCGGCTCACTGAAAGACTCGCTGTTTATGGCCATTGTGGCCGCTAACACAGCCATCGGCATCATCCAGGAGATCCGGGCCAAGCGCTCCATCGACCAACTGAACTTCCTCCCCGCCGCCAAGGCCAAGGTCGTCCGCGACGGCGAAACGGCGGAAATTCCCATCGAGGAGATCGTCCTCGACGATATTCTGATCCTCTCCGCCGGCGACCAGGTGGACTATGCCAGCTCAGATGAGGCGGATACGAATGGCGTCCGTGAAGCAGAGTATGCAGGGTTCCTGTATCCGGATGCGCTGCGTGAGTTCCCGCTTGCAACGACTATCGGAAACCATGAGAGCAAAGGTACGGATTATCAGTACCATTACAACAACCCAAACTCTGAGGATAACCTTGGCGCGACCAAATCCGGTTCTGACTACTATTTCAGCTACGGTGACGTCCTCTTTATCAGCCTGAACTCCAACAACCGCAATGTCTCGGAACACAGGGCTTTGATGCAAAAAGCAATGGACAGCCA
>CALDMR010000021.1 GCA_937915065.1 uncultured Clostridia bacterium | reverse complement strand
GGATCGAGTGCTGCGCAGCCTTCGAGGTCGAACTCTTTTGCGGTACCGACACTTGGAAGCTCCAAAAGCTGAGGTGCCGCAAGCGAATAGATCGGGCGTGTGTCTGCCTTTGCTTCGATGCCGACGAGCTGATCCTCCAGTCCGAGTGCGACGAGGAGGCTTGTGGAAATATAGTATCCGCTGACGAGTGACTGCGGCTCGCTTTCGATCGTTACCTCACGTCCAAGCTGGTCTGTGACAGTAAATGGATATGTTACTTCTTCTGCTGAAACAGCGATGGGGCAAAGCGTTAGTGATGCGGCAAGCGTTCCGGCAGTAATGGTTGAAAATAATCTGTTCATGTTTTGCTCCTCTCTTTACTGCGGCAGACGTCTGGCAGTCTGCTTTTGCAGATAACGTTATATTTTTGAAACTATAATGCAGATTATAGCAGACAGTTGGACTTTTGGCAATCTTTTGATATACTGAAAACAGTATGGGGGAAAAAGAAATACAATCCAGTACACAGGATTAGGGAGGAAAAATATGTTTACCTGTAAAGAATACAGAAAAGCCGCGACGCTTGAGGAAGCGTGGCAGTTGAATCAGAAACGCAGCAATCTGCTGATTGGCGGAATGCTATGGGTAAAGATGGGACAGAGAAATGCAGGCACAGGCATTGACTTATAAGGGCTTGGACTCGATCAGATAGAGGAGACACCGGAGGAATTTCGGATCGGATGCATGACAACGCTGCGTCAAATAGAGGAGCATGAGGGACTCAATGCGTATACAAACAGTGCGATTCGCGAATCTGTGCGTCATATCGTGGGCGTACAGTTCCGTAATTGCGCCACCCTGGGCGGGAGCGTGCGCAGCCGGTTCGGGTTTTCCGATGTACTGACGGCCCTGCTGCCCCTGCCCGGCGCGGCGGCAGTGCTGTATAAGGGCGGCAGCGTGCCGCTGACGGAATATGTAAATATGGAATATGACCGGGATCTGCTGCTGGGGGTGCGCCTGCCGGCGGAGCCCCGCGCGGCGGTTTATGAAAGCGTTCGCAACAGCGAAACAGACCTGCCGGTGCTGACCTGCGGCGTATGCCGGACAGCGGAAGGATACCGCGCCGCCATCGGCGCCCGGCCCGGCCGGGCGGCACTGCTGGGGGGCGGCAGCCTGGAAGCGCTGACAGAGCAGGCGGAACAGCTGCACTATGGAACGAATCTGCGGGCCGGGGCGGCATACCGGCAGCACCTTTCCGGCGTGCTGCTGAAGCGGGCCCTGGGACGGCTTGAGGAGGCGGAACGATGAAGATCACTCTCACGCTGAACGGCGTCCGGCGTACCGATGAAGTGGCGCCGGATCTGACGCTGCAGGACTACCTGCGCCAGCGGGGCTGCCTGTCCGTAAAATGCGGCTGCGAAACCAGCAACTGCGGGCTGTGTACCGTCCATCTGAATGGGAAGAGCGTGCTGTCCTGCTCGGTGCTGGCGGTGCGCTGCGATGGCTGCGCGGTGACCACCCTGGAGGGGATGCAGGAAGAAGCGGCGGCCTTCGGCGCCTTCCTGGCGGACGAGGGGGCGGAGCAATGCGGCTATTGCAGCCCCGGCTTTATCATGAATGTGCTGGCGATGGAGCGGGAGCTGACTGATCCCACCGAGGCGGAAATCAAAGAATATCTGGCGGGCAACCTGTGCCGCTGCAGCGGTTATCAAGGGCAGCTGCGGGCCATCCGCAAGTATCTGGCAGCAAAGGAGGGGACGGGAAAATGAGCTATGTCACCACAGGCGCGCGCAAAAAAGACGCCATGAGCCTGGTCACGGGCAAGCCCGTTTATACCGGGGATCAGGTTCCGGCGGGAGCCCTGCAGCTAAAACTGCTGCGCTCTCCCCATGCCCACGCCTATATCCGTTCCATCGATGTGTCCAAGGCAAAACTGGTGCCGGGGGTGGTGTGCGTGCTGACCTGGGAGGATGCGCCGGGCAGCCGCTTTACCACGGCAGGCCAGACCTATCCCGAGCCCAGCCCCTATGACCGGCTGATCCTGGACCGGCTGCTGCGCTGCGCCGGGGATCCGGTGGCCATTGTGGCGGCAGAAACGGAGGCCGCGGCGGAAAAAGCGGTGAAGCTGATCCGCGTGGACTACGAGGTGCGCCGGCCCCTTTTGGATTTCAAACAGGCGCTGGATCATGAGATCGTGGTTCATCCCGAAGAAAATTTCCGGGCTTTGTGCGATGTGGGAACCGATGCAAAACGCAATCTGGTGTCTGCCGAGGGGTTTGAAGTGGGCAATGTGGAGGCGGAGCTGGCCTCCAGCGAGGTGGTGCTGGAGCGCACATATGATACGGTGGCCAACAGCCAGGCCATGATGGAGCCCTTCTGCACCTATACATATTTTGATGAATACGGGCGGCTCAATGTGGTCAGCTCCACCCAGGTGCCCTTCCATGTGCGGCGCATTTTGTCCAATGCCCTGGAGATGCCAAAGGGGGAGATCCGGGTGGTCAAGCCCCGCATTGGCGGAGGATTCGGCGCGAAGCAGAGCGTGGTCAGCGAACTCTTTCCGGCGCTGGTGACGAAAAAAACCGGCCGCCCCGCCTATTTGTGCTATACCCGGCAGGAAACCTTTACCAACGGCTCGCCCCGCCATCAGATGGAGATGCGGGTGCGCATCGGCGCCAACCGGGACGGCACCATCAATGCCATTGATCTGCACGCTTTGTCCAACGCCGGCGCTTACGGCGACCACGGCCCCACCACCATTGGCCTGGTGGGCCACAAGTCCCTGTCGTTGTATGGCAGTTTGAAGGCTTCACGCTTCCAGTGCGAGGTGGTGTATACCAACACCATGGGGGCGGGAGCCTACCGGGGCTATGGGGCGACCCAGGGGATTTTCGCTGTGGAATCGGCGGTCAATGAACTGGCGGCGGAATTGGGCCTGGATCCGTGCGCGCTCCGGCAGCAGAATATGGTGCGCCAGGGGCAGAACATGCCGGCCTATTACGGGGAACCCTGCAACAGCTGCACGCTGGATCGCTGCCTGGCCCGGGCCATGGAATTGATGGACTGGGAGCATAAAAAAGAAGCGCGCCTGCTTCCCAACGGCCATATCCGCGCCGCCGGGGTGGCCATGGCCATGCAGGGCAGCGGCATTTCCAATGTGGATATTGCCAGCGCGGAAGTGCGGCTCAACGACGGCGGGTTCTACACGCTGCTGCTGGGCTGCACCGATATGGGAACGGGCTGCGACACGATCCTGGCCCAGATGGCGGCGGACTGCCTGGACTGTGAGCTGGATGAGATCTCCGTGCGGGGCGTGGATACGGATCAGTCGCCCTATGACACGGGCTCTTATGCCTCTTCCACCACCTATGTCACCGGCGGCGCAGTGGTGAAAACCTGCGCCGAGCTGCGGCAGAAGATCATGGAAGAGGGGGCGCGGATGCTGGGCGTGAAGGCCGAGGATGCGGAATTTGACGGCAAGCGGGTCTTTGTGCCGGGAACAGATCGGGAGATCAGCCGGGCCCAAATCGGCTGGAGCAGCTTCGAGGGGCACAGCCGGTACCTGTCTGCCTGCTGCTCCCACTCTTCGCCTGTGTCGCCTCCGCCCTTTATGGCGGGCATGGCAGAAATCGACCTGGATCCCGAAACGGGTAAGGTCGAGGTGGTGGATTATGTGGCCGTGGTGGACTGCGGCACGGTGATCAACACCAACCTGGCCCGGGTGCAGACCGAGGGCGGCATTGTCCAGGCCATTGGCATGACCCTGTATGAAAATGTGCAGCACGATGCCCGCGGCCGCCTGATGCAGGATTCTTTCCTGACCTACAAGATCCCCACCCGGCTGGAAGCGGGGACGATCCGGGTGGAGTTTGAATCCAGCTATGAGCCCACCGGCCCCTTTGGCGCCAAGTCCATTGGTGAGCTGGTGATCAACACACCGGCGCCGGCCATTGCAGATGCCCTGCGCCGGGCCACGGGGATCAGCTTCCGCAGTTTGCCCATCCTGCCGGAGCACATTGCGCTGGCTCTGGCAGAACAGGAGCCATGACGGATCTGATACTGCTGGCGGCGGGGGCTTCCCGCCGCTTCGGCCGGCAAAAACTGCTGGCCGAGTTTGCGGGGCGGCCCCTGTATCGCTTTGCTTTTGACGCGGCCCGGGAACTGGAGCGGGCCCGCGTTCTGGTGGTCACCCGGGCCGGGCTGCTGGACGGCGCGGCGGCAGAGTATGGTTTTGAAACGGTTTTGGTGCCCGAAGGCCAGGGCCAGGGCGTATCGGTGGCGGCGGGAGCCCGGGCGGCCCGGGCGGCGGCGAATCTGTGCTTTTTTGTCTGCGACCAGCCCCATATGACGGGGGCGGAATTGGAGCGCTTTCTGGCGGGCTTTGCCCGCAGCGGAAAAAGCCTGGGCCGCTGCCGCGTAGGCAATCAATACGGCAGCCCCACGGTGTTTGCCCCCCGTTTCCGGCAGGAGCTGGCAGCCCTGTCCGGCGACGAAGGGGGGCGCGCCCTCTTTCGCGGCCGGGAGCAGGAAACCTATGATCACGAGGTTCCGCCGGTGCTTTTGCGGGATTGCGACAGGCCGTGGGCCGGCGCGAAAGACGGAACTGCGGACTGAGCGCAGATAGAGCACCCGAAACAAATCCGGATAAAAGCAGCGGTGCGGCCCTCTGTGGAAGGGCCGCACTGCTGCTTTTTGAGAAAAAATGGATTTGAAAGGGTAATTGTAAAATTGAATGTTAAAAAATGGGCTTGAAAATAAATGAAGGTTGTAAAAATGAGTTATAAGGTGTGAGGTGTGGCTTAGCATCGTTCGATGGACATCCCTCCTTAATTTGGATCGTTTGGTATTTCAAGCTGCACAGAGCAGCTGTGAAATCGTGCAGCCTTCCGCCAGCATCCTGCACACGCAGGCGCGGCAGGCGTCATAGCAGGCGAAGCGCTCCTTGGCGGCGTCCACATCGCAGTAGACTTTCCAATAACCGCAGAGCTTGCAGGGCGCATCCCCCTCGATAAAGGCCTGCACATCGGCCGTTGGATAGCCAAGAAACAGGCCGATTTCGTGGGGGAATCTTCCGCTTTCGGAAAAGCGCCCTTTCAGATGGCGCAGCAGCGCCCCCAGGCAGCGGGGCGGGGGATAGGCATAGTTTTCCAGCAGCGCCTGGGCATCGCTCGCGCATAACTGGGAGAAGAGCAGGGCGGGGCGATAAACCAGGATCAGCGCCCGCCCTGCGTGGCGGTGCAGGATCAGAAAGCGCAGTCCTGCGCGGCATAAGCTGCGGTTATAGCGGCGCAGCTCTTCGTGCAGCGCGGGAAATTCCTGCTCCGACAGGGAGAAAAGACTGGCGGCCTTGGCGCCGAGCAAGGTGGGAGCACAGTGGGAAGCCAACCGGCTTTCAAAGGATACGTCAGTCATAAGCAAGCTCCTGTGTTAGCTATCGCTAACTACCTCGGTTAAAAATAAGCGGCTCCCGCCGGTTTTGCGGTTAGATATAACTAACTCATGGCCATAGCATACCAAACTATGGGGCCGCTGTCAAGGCTTTTTTTGAAAAAAGCCGGGATAAGGACAGGCGTTGCCTTTTGGGTGAAGAATTGGTATAGTATATGTATAATGGGGGGGTATCGATCCCCTTCCGGCGCGCTGCGCGCAATCAAACACTGGGGGCGAAGAATGATGGAATTTTCCATTTTGGATGGAATACAACTGCTGCGGACGGAATGGCTGGATCAGTGGATGGTCTGGATCAGCAGCCTGGGCAATGCCGGAGCCATCTGGATCGTGCTGGCGGTGGTGCTGCTGTTGATCCCGAAGTATCGCAAGGCGGGAATTGTGATGGCCTGTGCCCTGGCGTTGGATCTGGTGCTGTGCAATCTGGCCATCAAGCCGCTGGTGGCCCGTCCGCGCCCCTATGATTTGAATCCTTTTATGGATTATCTGATCGCCCGGCCCCACGGCTGGTCTTTCCCGTCGGGCCACACGGCGGCCAGCTTTGCGGCGGCGTCTGCCCTGCTGTTCAGCCGCTGCAGGCTGTGGATTCCCTGTATGGTGCTGGCGGCGCTGATCGGTTTTTCCCGGCTGTACCTATATGTGCATTTCCCCACGGATGTGCTTTGCGGCGCTTTGTTGGGAGCGGTGTGCGGCGGGCTGGCCTGCTGGCTGGTGCGCTTTTGGGAGGGCCGCCGGGCGCGCCGGTGACGCTTTTGGGGAAAATGCACAGAAACAAAGTGATGAGAAAAGCGCGATTCTCCTGTTTTTCTTTTGGTTTTTGTGCAAAAATAATTGAAAAAACACGGCAATAGGGATATAATATGAAACCGTGATTGTAAATAATGTACAGGCTGGGGCCAAAGGGCCGCCTGTACTGATTCTAAATTGAGGGGAGCCTTTGCATATGCAGGATCAGAAGTTAAGAAATGTAGCCATCATCGCCCACGTTGACCACGGCAAAACAACGCTGGTGGACGAGATGCTTAAGCAGGGCGGCGTATACCGCGATAATCAGGAGGTTGCCGACCGCGTGATGGATAGCAACGACCTGGAGCGCGAGCGCGGCATCACCATCCTGGCCAAGAATACCTCCATCCGCTACGGCGATGTGAAAATCAATATTGTGGACACGCCGGGCCATGCGGACTTCGGCGGCGAGGTGGAGCGGATCTTGAAGATGGTCAACGGCGTCATTTTGCTGGTGGACGCCGCCGAGGGCCCCATGCCCCAGACCCGTTTCGTGCTGAGCAAGGCCCTGGAGATGGGGCACCGGGTCATCGTGGTGGTCAACAAGATCGACCGTCCCGACCAGCGGATCCACGAGGTCATTGACGAGGTGCTGGAGCTGCTGATGGATCTGAACGCCACCGACGAGCAGCTGGACAGCCCCATGCTGTTCTGCTCTGGCCGCCAGGGTACCGCTTCCTATTCTCCCGATGCGGCAGGCACGGATCTGAAGCCCCTGTTTGAAACGATTCTCGACTATATCCCTGCGCCCGAAGCCGATGTGGAGCAGCCCTTCCAGATGCTGGTGTCCTCCATTGACTATAATGAATTCGTGGGCCGGATCGCCATTGGCCGCATTGAGCGCGGTGTGCTGAAGCAGAACCAGGAAATCGCCGTGTGCAACTACCACGCGCCCGATGCTCCGGCAAAGAAAGCCAAGGCTGTCAGCATGTATCAGTTCGAGGGCCTGGCCCGGGCGCCGGTGGCAGAGGCCACGGCAGGCAATATCATTGCCCTGTCCGGCATCGGCGATATCACCATCGGCGATACCATCTGCGATCCTTCCGCAGTGGAGCCCATCGAGTTTGTGAAGATTTCCGCGCCCACCATCGAAATGACCTTCTCCGTCAACGATTCTCCCTTTGCCGGCCAGGAGGGCAAGTTTGTCACTTCCCGCCAGTTGCGCGACCGCCTGTTCCGCGAAACGCTGAAGGATGTGTCCCTGCGGGTCAGCGAGGTGGAGGATTCCATGGATTCCTTCAATGTGGCCGGCCGCGGCGAAATGTCCCTGTCCATCCTGATCGAGACCATGCGCCGCGAAGGGTATGAATTCCAGGTGTCTCCTCCCCGCGTGCTGTACCGGGAGGTCAACGGCAAGAAGTGCGAGCCCATGGAGCGCCTGGTGGTGGATGTGCCCCAGGACAGCGTGGGCGCCGTGATTGAAAAGCTGGGCCAGCGCAAGGCCGACCTGCTGGAGATGACGCCCGTGGGCAGCCGCATGAAGGTGGAATTCCTGGTGCCTTCCCGGGGCCTGTTCGGCTACCGCAACGAATTTTTGACGGATACCAAGGGCGAGGGCATCATGGCCTCCGTCTTTGATTCCTACGCTCCCTATAAGGGCGAGCTGTCCCGCCGCAGCCAGGGTTCGATGATTGCCAGCGAAACCGGCGAGAGTGTGACTTACGGCCTGTACAACGCCCAGGAGCGCGGCACGCTGTTTATCGGCGCCGGCGTCAAGGTTTATGAAGGCATGGTCATCGGCGTCCAGGCAAAGACGGACGACATGACGGTGAATGCCTGCAAGCGCAAGCAGCTGACCAACACCCGTGCCTCCGGCAGCGATGATGCGCTGCGCCTGACGCCTCCGCGCCAGATGAGCCTGGAGCAGTGCCTGGAATTTTTGGCGGACGATGAACTGCTGGAAGTTACTCCGGTCAACCTGCGCATCCGCAAGCGCATTCTGGGCCATGCGGACCGCATGAAGGCCATGCACGGCAAAAAGTAAGATGTGATTTGGCTGAAAGCCCCCCCCGAAGGAATCAGTCCTTCGGGGGGCTTTTTTCGGAACCGTCCGGTTCTTTCGACACTTTGCGGCGGATGTTCACAGTAGGTTCATGATTTTTTCGCCGCTTTCGATATGATATTCTATCATGCCCCATGATTGCTTGCGGGGCAAAACTTGAAATAAATGAGGGGAGAGACGGCCTATGGCGTATTCCTACTGGGAGTTGGCGCTGTATTTTTTCTTTTATTCTTTCTTGGGCTGGCTGGTAGAGGTCGGGATCTATGCCATCAAGGAAAAGCGGGTGTGCAACCGCGGCGTGTTGACGCTGCCGCTGAGTTTTTCCTATGGCATTTCCATGGTGCTGCTGATTGTGCTGCTGCCTACCCTGGGAAACAATTATATTCTTCAATTTTTAATGGCGCTGATCGTATCTTCTGCGGTGCGGAATCTGGCGAATTTTTTGATCGAGCGCCTGGGCAAGGGGCGCATTCCCAAGGACAGCGACTACAGTGTGTTCAGCGGTGAGTTGGGAAAGACCACGGTGGCGCTGCTGATTGCGCTGGGCTTCCTGTTTGTATATCTGCTGGTGCATCCCGTGGCGTTTCTGGTGGTTCACACCCTGCCCCAGTGGATTTCCATTATTTCCGTGGCCGTGTTGGCGGTTTTGTCCTGTGCCGATGCGGCGGTGCTGCTCTATGTCTTTCATATCAATGGCCGGGACGGAGAAAATGAGCAGCGGCGCAAGGAATATTCCCGGGATAAGGCCCGCTTTGGCCGGCGGATCTACCAGTTGGTCTGGGGCCGCATTGAGCGGGCTTACCCCGGCGTGGAAAAGGCCCTTCCGGGGGAGCGCCGCCATGTGTTTGCCCAGGGGATCTGCTTTGATAAACTGATCTGGATGTTCATGATCTGCGCTCTGCTGGGCGATTTGATCGAAACGCTGTACTGTAAGCTGACCATTGATGTGTGGATGAGCCGGTCCAGCGTTATCTACGGGCCCTTCAGCATTGTCTGGGGCGTGGGCGCGGTGCTGCTGACCATTGTGCTGCAAAAAGTGGTGCAGAAGGATGACCGCTATGTGTTCCTGGCGGGCTTTTTCCTGGGCGGCGCTTACGAATACCTGTGCAGCGTGTTTACGGAAGTGTTTTTGGGCACGGTTTTCTGGGATTACAGCGACATGCCCCTGAATATCGGCGGCAGAACCAACCTGCTGTTCTGCTTCTTCTGGGGTGTGCTGGCGGGGATCTGGGTCAAGGTCTGCTATCCGCGGCTGAGCGGTTGGATCGAGCGGGTGCCTCCGGTGCCGGGTAAGATCCTCACATGGATCATGCTGCTGTTTATGATCTGCAATATGTTGATTTCCGCTGCGGCCATGACCCGGTATACGGACCGCATGGCGGGCGAGGCGGCGGATAACGCCGTGGAGCTGTTCTTGGATCAGCGCTATAACGATGCGCTGGTGGAATTTGTATGGCCCAATATGCGGATTCGGGACGGGGCAGATACATAACGGCTGAAAGTGTCCTCGTGCAAAAAACAGATGTGGAGGGAAGCTGCGCGAAGGATGGTTTTTTTAGAGGTTCTGCGCATTGACTTTGCTCCTGTAATTCTTTATCATAATGCGAGTGCCTGCCGCCGGACAAGGGGCGGGCGGCGCGTTATGATCAAAAGCCCGCGCTGATGCGCGGGCTTTTTTCTTCAGGAAAGGACGATCCTATGAAAGCATTGTTACAAAAGTGGAATTCCATCAGCCTGGTCAAGCGGATCCTCTGCGGCCTGGCCATTGGTGCGATTTTGGGCCTGGCAGCGCCCGGCCTTCCGGTTATTCCGATTTTAGGCACACTGTTTGTGGGGGCGCTGAAGGCGGTGGCTCCGGTGCTGGTGTTTTTGCTGGTGATCGCGTCCCTGGCCCGGGCCAAAGCCGGCTCCGGCAACATGGGGCGCGTGGTGGGCCTGTATTTGATCGGCACCTTTTTGGCGGCTTTTACGGCTGTGCTGGCAGCTTTTCTCTTCCCTGTGAACATTACGCTGGCGGATCCGGCCATGGATTACGAGGCGGTTTCCGGAATCGGCGAGGTGATCAATGCACTGCTGCTGAAGGTGGTGGAGAACCCCATCAGCGCCATGGCTGGCGCCAACTATATCGGGGTGCTGACCTGGGCGGCGGTATTCGGCCTTGCGCTGCGCCGGGCGTCCGATGGGACGAAGGAAGTGCTGGGCAATCTGGCGGAAGCGCTGACCCAGGCGGTGCGGTGGATCATCGCCTGCGCGCCTTTTGGTATCCTGGGCCTGGTGTACAACGCCGTTGCCAGCAACGGCCTGGATATTTTCAGGGAATACGGCCGCCTGCTGCTGGTGCTGGTGGGCTGCATGCTGGTGATCGCGTTGGCGGTCAATCCGCTGATCGTGTTTTGCAATACCCGCGCCAACCCCTACCCCCTGGTGTTCAAGTGCCTGAAAGAAAGCGGCATTACGGCCTTCTTTACTCGCTCTTCCGCGGCCAATATTCCGGTGAATATGGAGCTGTGCAAAGATCTGCAGTTGGATGAGGATAACTACTCTGTGTCCATTCCCCTGGGCGCTACCATCAATATGGGCGGCGCGGCGGTCACCATCACGGTGATGACCCTGGCCACGGCCCACACCCTGGGAATCGCTGTGGATTTTCCGACGGCCCTGATCCTGAGTGTGCTGGCGGCGGTTTCCGCCTGCGGTGCTTCCGGCGTGGCGGGGGGCTCTTTGCTGCTGATCCCCCTGGCCTGCTCCCTTTTCGGCATCCCCAACGACATTGCCATGCAGGTGGTGGGCGTGGGCTTCATCATCGGCGTCATCCAGGATTCCTGTGAAACGGCGCTGAACTCTTCCACGGATGTGCTCTTTACCGCATCCGCGGAATATGCGACCTGGCGGAAGAACGGCCGAAAACTGCCGATCTGAACCGGCTGAAACTGAAAAAACGCCCGGCAGATGATGTGATCTGCCGGGCGCAATTTTTTGCTGGTTTTATTTTTCGTAGAAAGGCGCAACGCCTTCCACGGCCTTTTTGGAGAAATCGTCTTCCAGGGTCATCAGATCCAGGTAGCAGTCCTTCAAATAGGGCAGGGCGGCGCTGGACACCTCGCCGAAGTCGCCGTGGGTGTCGCTGTCCTCGGCGTCGATGATCACGAGATAGCTCTGCTCGCCCTCGTTTTCCATCAGGCGCAGCCATGCCCGGCGGATGGTGCTGTTGGTGGCCATATAGGCGGCGGTGGCCTCGACCATTTCCGTGGGATAGGGGTCGGGATCGCTGAGCTTCACGCCGCCCTCGTCTGCGTTCTGCTGCTGGAACATCTGCTCGATGGCCAGCTTGCCCATAAAGGTTTTGTGAACCTGCAGATAGTCCACCATATCCCGATCCATGGAAAAATTAGCGCCGTAGGGGTTCACGGCCAAGCCGTGGACCTTGCTGTTCTGGGCCACCATTTCGGCATAGTTGTCAAAGGTCAGCACAACGATCTGCACATCCTCGTCCTGGTTCCACTTGCGCAGCTCTTCCATGTCGGTGAAAATGGGATAAAAAATGTAGCCGTGGCCGGAGGTGGTGAGCATGGGAAAGTCGAACTTGGGCGCTTCGGGGGTGGAGTCCTCTGCGGGGTGAACCACCGACAAAAACT
>CALDMR010000020.1 GCA_937915065.1 uncultured Clostridia bacterium | reverse complement strand
GTCCGAGATGATCTTCGATGACCTCTATGATACCAAGAAGTATCGCTATCCTGCCATGAATGGCCGCTACACCTTCGGCTTCAATCAATTTGTGGACGACCGGCCTTACCGTGCCAACCAGAATTATGATATCTCTCTGAAAATTATCACGCCGGACTGGGATATGCGTTCCGATGAAGCCACCATGCGGATGCTCTCCGGACAGGAGCGCAGCGTTCTGGTGGTGTTGCCCGATGACCGCGAGTTTATGACCGAGCTGCGGCAAGCCATGCAAATCCACAAATATCTGACGCGGGGCGCTGCCAACACGCTGGCTAAATTTGAGCAGATCCGCCAGATGAAAACCGTGGAGGAAAAGGAGCGGAGAAACAATGCACGCATTTTCCTGGAAGCTGCCCTGCGGGAAGCGGTCATCTTCGTCAATGGCGATAAGCTCCAGCTCTCCGGCAAGGATATTTCCACTCGCATCAATGAAGGCATCGGTAAGCTGATCGCCGCCGTGTACTATAAGCTCAACTACATCGACACCGCCACCAACGAGGGCACGATCCGCAGCCTTCTGAAGTCCTCCGCCCAATACCAGCTGAAGCTGGACGGCGGCGTGGTCATCAATAAGCTGGCTCTCTCCGATCTGGAGGAGTACCTGAACCTGAACACAACCCGCAGTCATGCCCGCACCTCCCTCAAGACGCTGTACGACCGCTATATGAAGGCCCCCTATGGCTTCATTGAGGACGATGTGCGCTATCTGGTGGCCAAGCTGTTCAAGGACGGTAAGATCTCCATGTTCGTCAGCAGTGAACCCATCACGCTCATGAACAAGAGTGACGAGGAGATCATCCGCTATCTCACCAAGCGGGAGTATCCTGAAAAGCTACTGATGGAGTATCGGGAAGTCACCCCGGAAAAGCACAAAAAGGCCGTCCGCGAGATCATGCGGGAGCTGTTTGGCCTTACCCCTGCGGACGATAACGAAGATACCACCATGGCGGATTTTATCCGCAAGAGCCGTGACCTGAAGAACGAACTGGAAAAGCTGGAGATCCGCCAGCAGAGCAACCCACAGTATCCTGGCCGCGCGGTCGTCCGCACCGGCAAGGCTCTGATGAACGAGGTCATTGGCCTGACCTATCCCGCTGAGTTCTTCAAGGCCATGTACGACAAACAGGACGATTATCTGGACTTTGCCCAAGACTACGAGCCGATGAAGGCATTTTACGAAGGTGAGCAGCTGCAGATCTTCGAGAAAGCCATCCGCCACATGAAGATCTACGAGGACAGCAAGACCTTCATCGTCAACGAGGAAATCGAGAGCATCGCCTCCCAGATCAAGGGCATCATGGCGAAGACTGCTCCCTACGGCGAAATTTATAAGCTACCCGGCCTGCTGGACACCTTCGCCAGCCGCTATGTGGCCATGTGCAAGGAGATCGAAGCGCCCATCCAGGCCGCCATTGCTGACGCACGAAAGCGCGTCTTTGACGAGCTGGAGGGCAAGCAGTGCCGTGAGAAGCTGTCCGATCGCTATGTCAGTGCGTGGAATGAACTGCGGGAAAAGGCGGACACCTGCAACAATGTGGCAACCCTCCAGAATATCAAGGTGGAGGCTGACGCCCTCAAGATTCGCCACCTCAACGAGATCGCCGAGACTGAATCCAAGCTTCAGGCCGCAGCGCAGGCCGCGGCAGAGGCGGTAGCTCGGGCAGCACAGGCGGCGGAAGCAGCTGCGGCAAAGCCCGCTGCTCCTGCGGATGTGAAAAGCGGCGGTACCGCGCCGATCCAGCCCGCGCAGAAACCGATTCAGCCAGTCCAGCCGGTTCAACCGGTCAAGTCTGTCAAGATTGAGAAGAAAAAGAGCATCAGCATCAAGAGCGTCACTTCCCAGTATTCCTGGCAGATCAAGACCGAGGAGGACATCGACAAATACCTCCGCGAACTGCGCACCAAACTGCTGGGCGTTCTGGAAGAGGACACCACCGTGAACATCGAGTTCTGATGACTACCAACTTCGGCCGCGCGCCAGATAAGGGGTTAAGTTTATGGATAAGACCGCAATTAAGAATTTTTCCGTTTGGGCACGAAATGCCCTGATTCGCAGCGTTGCCGACCGCTGTGGCCTGGTCGGCG
>CALDMR010000019.1 GCA_937915065.1 uncultured Clostridia bacterium | reverse complement strand
GCTGAAAAATATTCTGGAGGAAGCCGCCGACGCCACGGTGGGCCTGATCGGCACCAATCAGAATATGATCGGCAGCCGCGTGATCGAAACGGAGCGCACCACGCCGGAATCTTTCGAGCTGCAAAAGCTCTTCCGGGCGATGAGGAACAGCGGCTGCACCCATGTGGTGATGGAAGTTTCCTCCCATGCGCTGTATCTGGATCGCGTGTACGGTATCCCCTTCGAGGTGGGTATTTTTACCAACCTGACCCAGGATCATCTGGATTTTCACAAGACCATGGAAGAGTACTGCGACGCCAAGGGGCTGCTGTTTCAAATGTGCCGCACCGGCGTGGTCAATGCAGATGACCCATGGAAGAATCGTTTGACAAAGGATGCCGCATGCCGTATGCTTACCTATGCTGAAAAAGCGGAAGCGGATCTCCGGGCAGAGCATGTGAAATTGAGTGCGTCCGGTGTTGCCTTTGATGCGGTAACGCAGGACGGCAGGGTTCCTGTTTCCGTGGGCATTCCCGGCGGGTTTATGGTATATAATACCCTGGATGTGCTGCTGGCTGCGCTGGCTTTGGGGATTCCTCTGGAAAAGAGCGCGGCGGTGCTGGCCCACAGCGCCCATGTAAAAGGGCGCGTGGAAGTTGTGCCCACGGATACGGACTATACCATGCTGATCGACTATGCCCACACGCCGGACGCCGTGGAAAATGTGCTCCGCTCGGTGCGCGGTTTTGCCCGGGGACGGGTGATTGCCCTGTTTGGCTGCGGCGGCGACCGGGATAAAACCAAGCGCCCCAAGATGGGCGCCGTTGCGGCGGAGCTGTCCGATTTGGTCATCGTCACCTCGGATAATCCGCGCACAGAGAATCCAAAGAGTATTATTCAGGACATTCTTGCTGGAATGTATTGCTCTCAAACGCCGCATATTGTGGTGGAAAACCGTGTTGAGGCCATTTACTATGCTATGGATCATGCGCAGAAGGATGATGTGATCGTGCTGATGGGCAAGGGCCACGAAACGTATCAGATCGTTGGTACGGAGAAACGCCATCTGGATGAGCGGGAGATCATTGCCGGCCATTTGCGGCAGCAGAAAACAGAAAACGAGAAGTAACAAAAGAGAAGGGTTTGGTTGTTTGTGGAAATGGTACTTTCCTGTGTGATCGCCTTTGCGGTCACGTTGATTGCGGGCAGGATTCTGATCCCCGTGCTGCGCCGGCTGAAAGCGGGCCAGAGCATTCGGGAGGACGGCCCCACCTGGCATATGAGTAAGCAGGGCACGCCCACCATGGGCGGGCTGATGTTCATCATCGGCATCGGCATTGCGGTGTTTATCATAGGCTTCCCCGGCATGATGATGGGTAGCTATGTGCATCTGTATGTGTTTGCCTTTGCCCTGGTATTTGGTATCATCGGATATATCGATGATTATAAAAAGGTGACAAAGCACCAGAACGAGGGGTTGACGGCCCTGCAGAAATTTGTGCTGCAGCTGGCTGCCGCTGTGGCGTTTTTAACGCTGATGCGCTTTGAGCATCTGCTCACGCCCAATCTGTATATCCCCTTTGCCAATATTCATATCCATCTGAATTGGGTGGTCTATCTGATTTTTGCGGCCTTTGTCATTGTGGGCACCGTGAACGCGGTGAACATTACCGACGGCATCGACGGCCTGGTCAGCAGCGTATCTTTGCCGGTGGCGCTGTTCTTTGTGTGCTGCGCGGCCTGGTGGGGTTATACGCAGCTGGGCATCTTTGCGGCGGCGCTGCTGGGCGGCCTGGTGGCGTTCCTGTTTTATAATTTCCACCCCGCCAAGGTGTTTATGGGCGATACGGGTTCGCTGTTTCTCGGCGGCTGCGTGGCGGCGCTGGCGTTTGCCTACGATATGCCGCTGATCCTGCTGCCGGTGGGTATTATTTATGTGCTGGAAACCCTGTCGGATATCATTCAGGTGATTTATTTCAAGGCGACCCATGGCAAGCGCCTGTTCAAAATGGCGCCGCTGCACCATCATTTTGAAATGTGCGGCTGGAATGAAGTGAAGATCGTGGTGGTGTTCACGGCGGTGAGCACCCTGTTCTGCGCCCTAGCGCTGCTGGGCGTGATGGATCGTTTTGTGGTGTAAAGGCAGCGCGTGTATGACGGAATGAAACGAGGAGGACGGCAGTTCGATGACCCTTGAGGAAAAGCAGGAAAAAGCCCGCGTAAACCGTATTATGTCCAAAGGCCCCATTGACCTGCCCTTTGCGCTGCTGGTGCTGCTGTTAACGGCAATCGGCGTGCTGATGGTCTTTTCGGCTTCCTTTGCCCGGGCCTATTATGAGGCCAGCGATCCCTCTACAGCGGCGGCGCTGAGCGTGTTTATGCGCCAGGCTGGATTTGCGGTGGTTGGCATCTTGGTCATGTTCGGAGTGTCCAAAGTGGATTACCACTGGTGGCGGCGCTGGGCGGTGTTGGGGCTGGTGGGGGCCATTGTGCTGCTGGTGCTGGTTATCATCCCCCACAATCCCCTGGCCGTTACCAGCGGCGGCGCCACCCGTTGGCTGAAACTGGGTATTCGGTTCCAGCCCTCTGAGATTGCAAAGTTTGCGGTGATTTTGTACTTTGCCGCCACGATCTCAGTCAAAAAGGATAAGATGCGGAACTTTAACGATGGTATTCTGCACTATATGCTGATTCTGGGCCTGATCGCGCTGCTGATGCTGAAAGAACCCCACCTGTCCGGTACGATCCTTATTTTGTGCATCGGCGCCTGCATGATGTTTGTGGGCGGTATTTCGGAAAAGATGGCGGCTCTGGGCGTTGGCGCCGGCGTGCTGGGAATCCTGGTGTTGGTCTCCGGTGTGCTGCCCTATGGACAAAGCCGGATCATGCAGTGGAAGGATCCCTGGGCCTATGCGGCGGACGAGGGGTATCAGACGGTACAGAGCGTCCTGGCCATCGGTTCCGGCGGCCTGGCAGGCGTGGGCTTCGGCAAGGGGCGGCAGAAGCTGCTGTATTTGCCGGAAGAGCATAACGATATGATTTTTGCCATTGTGTGCGAGGAGCTGGGGTTCATTGGCGCTGCGCTGATTTTATCCCTGTTCTGTTTTTTGGTGCTGCGGGGATTCTGGATCGCCGTCCATGCCCGGGATCGCTTTGGCGGCCTGATGGCGGTAGGAATCACCACAATGATCGGCATTCAGACGTTTCTCAATGTGGCGGTGGTGACAAACTTTGTTCCCAACACCGGTATTTCACTGCCCTTTTTCAGTTACGGCGGTACGGCGCTGATGATCCAGTTGTTTGAAATGGGTATTATGCTCAGTGTATCGCGGCAGATCCCGGGGCCAAAATCGGGATGATCTGCGGTGAGCGGCGAAAGGAAGCGGATTTTTCGGCGTCCTTTGGAAGACAGCGGTTTTGAATTTCTCCGCCGGATCGGCGGCAGCGACAGGAAGGAAAAAACAATGAATGTAATTTTTACCTGCGGCGGGACGGCGGGCCATGTGAATCCGGCCATCGCCCTGGCCGGATTGATGCAGGAGCGGGATCCTTCTGTGAAGGTTCTGTTTGTGGGCAGCCAGCGCGGCCCCGAGGGAAAATGGATCGAAAAGGCGGGATACCCTTTCCGCGCCGTGGAGATCGATAACTTCCGCCGGTCTTTCAAACCGGCGGATATCAAGCACAATCTGCATACTGCGGCCCTGGTGGTGAAAACGCCGAAGCAGGCGAAGGCTGTGCTCCGGGAATTTCAGCCGGATCTGATCGTGGGTACTGGCGGTTATGCCAGCTATCCCCTGGTAAAATACGGCGCAAAGGCGGGCGTGCCCACGGCGGTGCACGAATCCAATATGGTGCCGGGACTGACCACAAAGACCCTGGAGCCTTTGGTGCGCAAGGTGATGGTGGGGTTTGAAGCCTGCCGGCAGTATTATGCCCATCCCGATAAGGTGGTGGTCACCGGTACGCCCGTGCGGGGAGAGTTTTTCAAACTGACCCGGGAACAGGCCCGGGAAAAGCTGGGAATTCAGGGCGAGCAGCCCCTGGTGGTATCCTTTTGGGGCAGTTTGGGCGCCAGCCATATGAACGAGCAGATGGTGGATTTCATTCGCGCGGAGTTGGCGGCAGGTGCGCCCTTCCGCCATATTCATGCTGTGGGCGCCAGCGGTTATCCGAAGATGACGGAAGTTTTGGCGGCGGCAGGCGTGGACCTGGCAGACACCGGTGTTGAGGTGCGGGAGTATATTTATGATATGCCCACGGTGATGCGGGCGGCGGATCTGGTCATCTGCCGCGGCGGAGCTTCCACCATCAGCGAGGTGACAGCGCTGGGAATACCGGCAATCATCGTGCCCTCGCCCTATGTGGTCAATAACCATCAGGAAAAGAATGCCAGCCTGCTGGAGCAGGCCGGTGGGATCCGCATGCTCCGGGAAGCGGAAAGCACCGGTGAAAAGCTGTACCGCGCGGCGATGGAGATCCTGAACAGCGCGGAAACACGGGAAAAAATGCATGCAGCACTGCTGGAGCTGGCAGTGCCCGATGCCACGGAGCGGATCTACCGGACGGTTATGGGTATTCTGGACGAAACGGATAAAAAATCGGAATAAATAAGCGACAGGCCCCTCCTTTGCATACGATGATACCAGTGAGTGTGCAAAGGAGGAGCCTATGAACTATCTGAAAGTAACCGGCGGAAAGCGGCTGCATGGCGAACTTGCCATCCAGGGAGCCAAAAACAGCGTGCTTCCGATCCTGGCGGCCACGCTGCTGAATGCGGGGGAGAGCGTGATCCACCATTGTCCGCACCTGGACGATGTGGATGCGTCTATCCGGATCCTGCAAAGATTGGGCTGTGAAGCCACTTGGGAGGGGGACACCCTTACTGTACATACGCAGCAGATGCACTGCGGGGAGATTCCGGATGGCCTGATGCGGGAAATGCGCTCGTCGGTGATCTTTTTGGGCGCGATTTTGGGACGCTGCGGGGAGGCGGTGCTGTCGTATCCCGGCGGCTGTGAACTGGGGCCCCGCCCCATCGACCTGCATTTGGCGGCTTTACGCGCCATGGGCACGGAGATCACGGAAAAGGGCGGCTGTCTGCACTGCCGCGCCCCCCGGCTGCGCGGCTGCGAAATCACCCTGGGGCTGCCCAGTGTGGGAGCCACGGAAAATGTGATCCTGGCGGCCTGCGGCGCCGAGGGGACGACAGTTCTGTGCAATGCAGCCCGGGAGCCGGAGATCGTGGATCTGCAAAACTTTTTGTGTGCCTGCGGCGCAGATGTGCGGGGGGCGGGCAGTTCCACCGTTGTGATCCGGGGACAGCGGCCGCTGCACGACTGCGAACATACGGTGATTTCTGACCGGATCGTGGCGGCAACCTATCTGGCGGCGGCTGCGGCGGCAGGCGGGGAGGTTTTGCTGCGAAAGGTGGACTATCGGTGCCTGTCGCCGGTGACGGCGGCGCTGAAAGAGGCGGGCTGCCAGGTGCGCAGCCATACGGATTGGGTGCAGCTGCGCAGCGATGGAGAACTGCGGGCGGTTCGCCCCATCCGCACCGCTCCCTATCCCGGTTTTCCCACGGACGCCCAGGCGGTGTTGATGGCGGCCCTTCTGAAGGCCCGGGGAACGACGGTATTTATCGAAAATATATTTGAAAACCGCTACCGCCATGTGGATGAATTGGCCCGCCTGGGTGCCCATATCCGCACCGAAGGCCGTGTGGCGGTGGTCAGCGGCGTGCCGGTGCTCCACGGGGCGCGGGTGCAGGCCACGGATCTGCGGGGCGGCGCTGCCCTGGCGGTGGCGGCGCTGCAGGCTGAGGGGGAGAGCCGGATCTCCGCCGTGCATCATATTGCCCGGGGGTATGCGGATCTGGCCGGTGACCTGGCCTGCCTGGGAGCAAAAATCGTCAGGGTAGACGGGGAAGAAACAATTTGATATAATATACAATTAAGTCTGACGCTGCAAAGCGGAAAATGATCGACAGAAGGGAGGATACATATGGCGAAAAGGCGTCATGCGCGCCGGCGGCGCCGCCGTGGGTTCGGCGTGCTGTATAAGCTGATCAGCGTGATCGTGATCAGCGTAGCCATTGTGGCGGCGCTGACGCTGTTCTTTAAGGTGGACAGCGTTACCGTTTCCGGTGTTACGAAATACAGCAACGAAGAGATCGTTGCGGCTTCCGGCGTACAAACGGGCGACAATCTGTTTTTGTTGAATAAGTATGAGATTTCCGACGCCATTATTGAAAAGCTGCCGTATGTATCCTCTGTCAGTATCAGCCGCAAGCTGCCGGACACGCTGGTCATCGAAGTGACGGACAGCAATCAGGGCGGCGTGATCCAGCAGGACGGCGCATATTGGGTCGTCAGTTCCGCAGGAAAGCTGCTGGGAAAGCGGGCGGAAGCCGGCAGCGGTGCGCTGATCGTCGGCGTGGGCCTGAGCGAGCCCCAGGTGGGGCAGAAGATGGCCGCGGTGGAGGGGCAGGAGCGCAAAATGGAACAGCTGCAGGAATTGTTTAATGCGCTGGAGGAAAAAGGAATGCTGCCCGGCGTGAGCAAGATCGATTTTTCGGAGGACGGCGTTATATCGATGGATTACGCCCAGCGGTTTACCGTAAAATTTGCCTATGGCGCGGATTTTGTGTATAAACTGTCCAATTTGAATCAGGTGATCGAGCAGCTGGAAGAAAATGAAGAAGGGATCATCGACCTGACTGTGGACGGGCGGGCCAATGTGATCCCCCGGTAAAGCAACGAAAAGAGGTCTATGAAAAGCACCATGAAGGAATCGAAGCATATCGGCAAGATATGGATCAGTGTTGTCTGCGTGATCCTGGGTATTTTGCTGGCTTTGCAGTTCAAAAGCGTCAGGGAAAATGCGGTGATCGACAATCTGAATACCACCCGCGTGCAGACGCTGCAGGAATTGCTGGATGAAGAACGGCAGGTCAATGACCGGTTGGAGCAGCAGACCAAAGAACTGCAGCGGGAGCTGCAGGCCTACCGGGTCGCTGCGGCAGAGGGAGAAAGCGGAAACCAGCAGGCGCTGCTGGACGAAAATGCCCAACTCCAAATGGCGGCGGGTATGACGGATGTGATCGGGCCCGGTATCGAGGTTGTGCTCAATGACAGCCCCGCCGCCAATACCAGCGGAAACGAGGCAGACTATCTGATCCACGACAGCGATATCCTGTCGGTGATCAACGAGCTGCGCGACGCTGGAGCGGAGGCCCTTTCGCTGAACGGCAACCGTATCCTGGCCACCACGGAGATTCGCTGCAGCGGCAGCGTAGTCACGGTCAATGGCCGGCGCACCGGAGCGCCCTTTGTGATCGACGCCATCGGCGATACCGAAACCATGTTCAATGCCTTGATGATGCGCAACGGCGTGGTGGATGTGCTGCGGCAGTGGTCGATCCAGGTGGAGGTCACCGAGGTGGACGAGCTTTTGATTGGGGCCTATGACGGTACGATGGAATACCGCTATGCTCAAACGCTGAGCGATGATGCATTGACAGAGGAAGAAACGGAGGCGGGTTGATCATGTATATCGTAGTCAGCATTCTGCTGGGCGTTCTGATCGGTTATTTCCTGCCGGTGAGCATTCCTGCGGAGTATTCGATTTATGTGGCGGTGATACTGCTGGCGGCGGTGGATGCCGCGGCGGGCGGTATCAATGCGCGGATGCACCACCAGTTCCGGGGCAGCCTGTTTATTTCCGGCGCCATCGGAAACGGACTGATTGCTGTTTTTATTACATATCTGGGGGAACGCATCGGAATTTCGCTGTATTTGGCGGCAGTGGTCGTATTTGGTACAAGATTGTTCCAAAACTTTGGAGAAATCCGCAGAGAACTCTTGACCTTGTCCAGAAACCGTAATACAATGAATAAGAGTGACGAAAAAACACAAGCGGTGGGGCAGGATTCCCACTCTGAGTCGATATAAAACGCAAAGTATTGTAGTGAACATAAATTAAGGAGGAACCACTATGGCATTTGGTTTGGATGTCGGTCCTGAAAATGTTGTGAGCATCAAGGTCATTGGCGTCGGCGGCGGCGGCAATAATGTTGTCAACCGCATGGTGCAGTCCGGCGCTAAGGGCGTTGAGTTTGTAGCTGTCAATACGGACAAGCAGGCGCTGTCTGTTTCCAGCGCGACCTATAAGATCCAGATCGGCGAAAAGCTGACCCACGGCCAGGGCGCCGGCTCCAACCCGGAGATCGGCCGCAAGAGCGCGGAGGAAAATCGTGCCCAGATCGCAAAGGCGCTGGAGAACACGGATATGGTGTTTATCACCGCAGGTATGGGCGGCGGTACCGGTACCGGCGGCGCTCCCATTGTGGCGGATATTGCCCGGGAGGCAGGCGTGCTGACGGTTGGCGTGGTCACCAAGCCATTTGGCTTTGAGGGCCGCCGCCGCATGGCGCAGGCTGAGCAGGGCATCGAGGATCTGAAAGACAAGGTGGACTCGCTGGTCATTATCCCCAACGAGCGCCTGAAGCATGCCACCGATCAGAAGATCACCTTTGCCAACGCATTTGCCATTGCTGATGATGTGCTGCGCCAGGCGGTGCAGTCCATCTCCGACTTGATCAACGATACCGGTTTCATTAACCTGGACTTTGCCGACGTGACCTCCGTGATGAAGGATGCGGGCTACGCCCATATGGGCGTGGGCCGGGCCGAAGGCAAGAACAAGGCCGAAGAAGCGGCGAAGATGGCCATCTCCAGCCCCCTGCTGGAAACCTCCATCAATGGCGCCAAGGGCGTGCTGGTTAACGTGACCGGCTCCATGGACATCGGCCTGGATGAAGTTGAGCAGGCAGCTACTCTGGTGCAGCAGGCGGCCCATCCCGATGCAAATATCATCTTCGGCGCCACCTTTGATGAGAATATGGAAGATGAGATCCGCGTTACGGTGATTGCCACCGGCTTTGAAGAGGAAAACGGACAGCGCACGATCAGTGAAAAGCCTTTCTCTGCTGCGGAAAAGAAAGTGGAGCAGGCTGCTGAAGAAGAAAAAAACAGCGCTGAGCAGGCCCAGGATGCCGCCGATGAGAGCAATCCGCTGGCAGCGCAGCTGCTGAAGAGCATCCCCGATGAAAATGACGATGATCCGTTTGATGCGATTTTCAACATTTTCAACAAGCGTCAGTAAAATTTGTAACAAACCTCAAAAAGCGGCAGAGCTTTCCTCTGCCGCTTTTTCGCATAGATGGGCAAGCTACGAAAAGAGCGGACAAAGCGCTTTTTTCCAAAAGAAACGCTTTCCGGCGGTGCAGGGAAAAGCTACAGAACAGAGTGCCCGGAAAGGGCTGCGGCGCCGTTCTTTTCCAAATTCCGGTATCCAAATCCCCCTGATTTTGTCCCGATTGTTTATTTTGAAGCGGGACAAGGTAAACTTGCCGCGCAAATTTGCGGCAAATTTGAACAAGGGGTGATTCAATGGATGAAACGTTTGAGAATGAATCGAACCGTCCGGGGCAGAAGGGCAGGCGATGGCCTGCTCTTCTGCTGGCAGCCCTCTTCTGCTGCACTGTGGCCATCCAGCCGGCCTGGGCTGCCACAGGCGGGAGTACCGGGCCTGCGGTTTCCGTTGCGGCGCGCCCGGTGATCCCGGTGGGCCACACTGCGGGCGTAAAACTGTTTTCCGACGGTCTTTTGGTGGTAAACTTGTCGGAGAGCACCGATGCGGAGGGCCGCGGATGTCCGGCCCGCGCCTGCGGCATCCAAACAGGAGATCTGCTGCTGGAGCTGAACCGGGAAGATCTGAAGTCTACCGAGCAGCTGCAGGCGGCGCTGCAGGAGAATGGTGACCGGCCGGTCTCCCTTACGGTGAAGCGGGGCGCCCGAACCTTTTCTCTGACCACAACGCCGGTCAGCGGAAGCGACGGCGTATACCGCCTGGGAGCATGGGTGCGCGACAGTATGGCGGGCATCGGAACGGTGACCTATTATGATCCGCAGACGGGCGTTTTTGGCGCTTTGGGCCACGGGATCACGGATGTGGATACGGCGCAGCTGATGCCTGTTTCCTCCGGCAGTTTGATGCCTTCCGTTGTGGCCGGGGTGAAAAAAGGCGGCAAGGGCGTACCCGGCGAATTGACGGGTGACTTTCAAACCAATGTGGAACTGGGAACGCTGCTTTGTAATTCGGACAGAGGCATCTTCGGCCGGCTGACGGATACGGGGATGGTCACTGGACAGCCGGTGCCGGTGGCCCGCCGGGAGGAAGTGCACTGCGGCAAAGCTACGATCCTATGCAACGTCACAGGCGATCAGGTGGAAGAGTTTTTCATCAAAATTACCAAAATTCTGGAAAATAATGAGGGCGGCCGGGATATGGTAATCCGAGTGACGGACGATCGATTGCTGTCGAAAACGGGCGGAATTGTGCAGGGAATGAGCGGCAGCCCGATCCTGCAGGATGGGAAATTGGTGGGGGCCGTGACACATGTTCTTGTGAGCGACGCTGCCAAGGGGTACGCTATCTTGATGGAGAACATGCTCGCCAACGAACCCTAAGATGCGACGCGATCTCCGCCGCAGCGACGGTTTCAGACGCTTTGCCAACGAAGACTGTCGAACGAAAAAGTGCACAAATTCCCAAATATTTCCATTTTGCGCTTGCATATTCTGTCCCATTATGCTAATTTAGTAACACAGAGAAACGAAGCTTTGAAACAGGTCGCGGCAGCTGGGCGCCTGCGGAACAGCGGATGATAAGTGAGGGTTTGATATACAAATGGAATTGAAGTGGAAAGTGCTGCTGGCCGATGCCAGTGATGAATTTCGGGGCCTTTTGCAAGCAGCCCTGGAAGAGACGGAGGAATTTGTGGTGATCGCTTCGGTGGGCGATGGAGCGGAGGCGGCGCGGCTGGTGCAGGAGCGGCAGCCGGATCTGGTGCTGATGGATATGATTTTGCCCGGCCTGGATGGGCTGGGCCTGTTGGATCAGATTGCCGCCCAGAAGGAGCCGCGGCCGGAGGTTATTGTGGTGTCCCAGTTTGTGGGAGATAAAGTGGTGCGCACTGCCGTGGAGCGGGGCGTGTTTTATTACATGCCCAAGCCCTGCGAGCTGGATTCTCTTTTGGAACGGATGCGGCAGGCCATGCTCCCTTCCAGTGGTGAGGTTGGGCGGGAGGAAGACGGCGCCCTGGAGTTAAGCGCCCAGGTCACATCCATTATTCACGAAATCGGTGTGCCGGCCCATATCAAGGGATATCAGTATTTGCGCGAGGCCATTCTGATTGCCGTGGAGGATATGGAAGTGATTAACGCGGTGACAAAGGTGCTTTATCCGGAGGTTGCACGGCGCTACGGCACTACGCCCTCCCGCGTGGAGCGGGCCATCCGCCATGCCATCGAAGTGGCCTGGGATCGGGGCGATCTGGAAACGCTGCAAAAGTTCTTTGGTTACACGGTGTCTAATACAAAGGGCAAGCCCACCAACAGCGAATTTATTGCCATGATTGCAGACCGATTGGTGCTGCAGCAGCGCAATGGTGAACGTATGCTGGGCTGACGTATGCGAACAAACCCGCCGCATTTTGAAAATGCGGCGGGTTACTGTTTGCCGGCAGGGGAATTGAGCGGTTGCTGCGGTTTTGCTTTGGAGACCAAAAGCCCGCCGTGTTTTTGAAAACACGGCGGGCAAAGTTGGTGTATGCAGTTTTATTGTGCTTTGCGGATGATACCCATGGGGGTTCCTTCGTGGGACTGGCCCAGGGGGTTGTCCTTCAGAATGCGGGCATACAGGTCGCGGTCGGCGGCAGCGTCGGAAGCGCCGAGGATATTGCCGCCCAAGTCGTTGATATCCACGATCAGGACGGGGTGGCCGATGTGGGCAGCGATGTCGGCGGCGGTTTCGTCTGGATTCAGGGGGCCCAGCACCACGCACTCGTTGTAAGGCGGAATGGTGTTGGGGCAGGGGCCGTCGATAGACGAGGCCTTGGGGCCGGCAATGATGTAGAACCAGCCGCGCTTGCCGAAGAGCTTGCCAATGGCGCCGATGAAAGCGGCAAAGAGAATGCGGAGGGTGCCGCATTCCCGCAGGGCCATTTCCATGGTTTCGGGAATCCCCAGGCCGATGCCGTGGGGAGTTTTCGTTACAAAGCGGGACAGCAGTACCGCCAGGCGGCGGGGATGGATATCCTTCATATAAATGGCGCGGCGCTGGGTGCAGGCCACGCACTTTTCGGAGATAAACAGAATGTCTCCTTCCTGCATTACAGGGGCGGCATAAGTCTGGCAAACGTCGTTGATCTTATCCTTGTCGGTGACTACATGGGTTTTGATGGGATGGCGGATATATTGAATACCGTCAACCTCGATCAACTCGTTTTTGCCTTCGTTGTGGGTCAGTTCATTCATAAAAACGTACCTGTCTTTCTGTGCTGCGGAAACAGGGCAGTTTCCACCTATAATAAAAGCATTATAACCGCAACAGGGGTAAAATACAAGCCGCAGACTATACAGAATCCACGGAAAGTTTGGGCTGTTCTTTGGTTTTTCGTGTGGAAACTCCCTATTGCATATCCCGGGGGAAAGGCATAGAATAAATATATTCTGGCAGGAAAGGCGGATGAGGAAGGTGACCGGAGCAGAAGCTGTTGTATATTTGGAAAGCGTGCCCTGGCAGGGAACCCGGCTGGGGCTGGACAGGACCCGGGAATTGCTGGAAAAACTGGGCCATCCCGAGGAAAACCTGCGCTTTGTCCATGTGGCCGGTACCAATGGAAAGGGCTCCACATCCACCATGCTGGCCTCTGTTTTGCAGGCGGCGGGCTATCGAACCGGATTGTATACCTCGCCCTTTTTGCAAGTGTTCCGGGAGCGGATGCGGGTGGACGGCGATATGATCACGGAAGAGGAACTGGGCGCGCTGACGGAGCGGCTGCGTTCCGTGGCCGAAACCATGGAGGATCCGCCCACAGAATTTGAAATGATGACGGCCATCGCCTTTTTGTTTTTCCAAAGCCGCCGGTGCGATATTGTGGTGCTGGAAGTGGGCATGGGCGGCCGTTTGGATTCCACCAATGTGATCGGCCCGCCGGAGGCCGCCGTGATCTGCAATATCGGACTGGATCATGTGAAGGAACTGGGCGATACGGTGGAAAAGATCGCCTTTGAAAAAGCGGGCATTATCAAACCCGGCTGTGCGGCGGTGCTGTACGAGCCGGAGCAGCCCGGTGTTGCCGCTGTGGTGGAGGAAGTTTGTGCCCGGCAGGGCGCGGCTCTGCACAGAACAGAGTTCGCCTGTTTGCGCTCCCTGGAGGATTCCGTCGGCGGGCAGCGCTTTTCCTACCGGGGCTGGGAGGATCTGCAGATCCGCCTGCTGGGCGCCCATCAGCTGAAAAACGCCGCGGTGGTGTTGGAAACCGTTTCTGTGCTGCGGGAGCGAGGCTTTTCCATTGAAGAGGAAGCGGTGCGCCGGGGGCTGGCTGAAGCGGTTTGGCCCGGCCGGTTCGAGGTGCTCAACACGCGCCCTGTGTTCATTGCCGACGGCGGGCATAACCGCCAGTGCGTGGAAGCGGTGGCGGATTCCTTGCATCGCTATTTCCCCGGGAAGCAGGTTCTTTTGATTATGGGCGTGCTGGCCGATAAGGATTACCGGGCCATGATCGAGCTGCTGGCGCCCCTGGCAAAGGGGTTTTACACCGTGACGCCGGACAGCCCCCGGGCTATGGCTGCCGAAAAACTGGCAGAATTGCTGCTGCCCTATGGTAAACCGACCGACGTGTGCCGAAGCGCGGCGGACGCTGTGGCGAAAGCGTTTGCTTGTGCGGAAGAAGATGACGTCATCTGCTCCGTCGGTTCGCTTTATATGACCGGAGAAATCCGGACGGCCGTTTTGCAAAGAAACGGTTAAAAAATTCATACTGCTGCTAACAGAGTAGGAACAGGCGCGTTAAGTGCCGGATGGACGGGAAGTTGCCAGCCGGACGAGTGGGGAAAAGCCCCAGCGGTGTCTGTTTCGCATTCCGCTGTTAGGAAGGGGCCAGGGTCTTGCTGCCTCCTTTTTGACAACGTTATGCAAAGAAGGAGGTAATCAAACATGAATCAAACAAAAAAGAATCCCTTTGACCTGCAAATCCTGATCCGTGTGGCCATCCTTGTGGCCATGGATGTGCTGCTGATGAATTACCTGGGTATCCATATTCAGTTTTTCAAAATCGGCTTTGCCTTTGTGCCCATCGCCCTGTGCGGTATGCTGTACGGGCCGAAGTGGGGAGCGGCCTGCGCCGGCGTGGGCGATCTGATCAACTGCCTGCTGGGTCCCTTTGGCTGGTATCCGCCCCTGACCCTGAGTGCCTGCCTCAACGGTTTTGTGTTCGGCCTGTTTTTGAAGGGGCGCAGCGATCATCTGGGCGCCATTGTGGCGGCCGTGAGCGTGTTCCAGATCGGTATCAGCCTGCTGCTGAACACCTGGTTTTTGTCCATGCTGTACACCACGCCGTTCCTGGAACTGATGATTACGCGGATTCCCCAGGTGCTGGTCATGTTCCCGGTGCAGGTGTTGGTGCTGCGGCTGATCGGTTCGAAAAAGCTGGTCACAGCGTTGGCCGGCAGTGCTGCGTGAGATCGTTTTTGCTTGAAAAATACGGCGCGGCTTCGTTTTCATCGCCAGGGAAACGAAGCCGCGCCGTTCATAGTTTGTTCAAAAAAGAAATACAAATTGGTCACCATTCCCTGCTCCGGGCATGGTATGATATAGCTGTACTTCAGGGAAACCAGTACAGAAACCATCATTTTCTCCTATCTCTCTCTTTTTAAAACTTGCCCTCCGCTGCGGTCGAATGACCGTGCGATCTAATGGCGGAGGGACCAAAAATTCCATATCGCTCCGGCGATGTGTTTACGACTGCGTTTGTTTAAAACGCAGCCTTTTTTATATTTACGGCGCCCCGCGCCGGTGGCGGGCGGTTACAAAGCGTTTGAAATTCCGCTCAGTCCCTGGAAGTTCTGGATGCCTGCGCCGGAGGGGTTGTTTTCAAACAACTCTACGAAACGCAGACTGTTCAGATCGCAGCTGACATACATCTGGCGCGGCTGCTGATAAATTACGATATAGTTATTGCCCACTTCCGTAAGCCGCCCCTCCACCCGGAGCATTTGGCCGGTGCCGATGATGAACACAGCGCCGATGTAGGCGCCGATCTCCCGGGCCAGCATGGCCTGCATGGAGCCCAGATAGGCTTCCTCCACCGAAATGGGGTTGCCGATGATTTGGTCGCTCAGCCCGTGCTGAAAGCGGTCTGAAGGGATGTTCTCCTGGGAAGGGGACGGTGCGCCGGCGCCGGGGGCCGGCTGCTGTGCGGCGGTGCCGTTCTGCCCGGGGGAAGGGGCGGCGCTCTCCGGCGGAGAAGACCATGGGTCATGGGCGCCCCGCACATAGGGATCATACATGATTTGGCCGACTCTTGGCGTTTCGTTCATAGAATGAATCACTCCGTTTCCTTAGGTCTGATAATACGCATCGGTGGGATTGTAAAAGCAGTGGTTGCCGATGCGTGTTTGTAAGTAGCCGACGTTGGAGGGAAACCGTCCGCGGCACTGGGGACTGAAAGGGTTATAAAACCACAGCGCCTGGGACAGATCCGGCAGGCGGTTGCCCGCCAACGCCCAGTCTGCGACGGCGTAGTGCTCCTCCGTGGGGCGCATATTGTAAATATTCTGGGGGTTGTACACGCCGCCCTCGGATTCTGAAGCGCAGACGAACTGTCCGGGCTGGAACACAATGTTCCGCAAGCGGCCGCGCCCGATCCGCGCATATTCCCCGCCCACGGCGTTGACCCGGTTCATCACTACGCTCGCCACCGCTTTCATTCCGTTTTCACCTTCGCCACCCGCTTCGCACTGCACCAGGCGGGCCAAAAGCTCGCGGTCTGTATAAGCCATACGCATCCTCGCTTTCTGAAAAACAGGGGGGCGCCGCTGCGGCTCCTGTTTCACTTTCAGTTTATGCGCAGGGGGGAAGAGGGGTGTGTTGAAAAGGGCGCAAAAAAACCTGCCGGCCCATAAGGGCCGGCAGGCGATGGCTGGGACAAAAATCAGCGGCCCTGTTCCAGGGCCTGGCGCAAGGCGATAGACAGCTGATCGGGGCAGGAAGTGGGGCGGTTGCCGCAGCGGATGCCCTCCATGCGGGCGATGGCATCTTCCACACGCATGCCCTGCAGCAGGCTGGCAATGCCTTTCAGGTTGCCGTTGCAGCCGCCGAGCACGTCGATATGCTGGATCATGCCGTTTTCAATTTCCACGGTCATCAGGCGGGAGCAAACGCCGCTGGGGGTATATGTATAAATCATAGATATGCACTCCTTTTTGTTTTGATCTTCGATATTATACAGCAAAATTCGGCAGGCTGCAAGGGGAGGGGGTTAAAAGAGGAATGAGCGGAGAGGGACAGGCATATACTGCCGGAGAGGGGCGGGCGTGGGAAAGTTGCTAAAAAAAGGAATGTAAACAGAATGTAAATTCCACATTCTGAATATAGCGCTTTCCTGCAAATATGGTATACTGTTGAATGTTGTCGAAACGCGGGGAAAAGGGCCGGTGTTAAGGGAATCTTAAGGACTTTGCCGCTTTGTTTTTCCGAAAAGGTGTGATATCATCACAGACATAACGGCGTCCGGACGCCGTTTCTCCTGCGCGCCGCGCAGGAGGGAGATTGTTTCCGGTAATTTTACATAAGGAGTATCAGCCATGTCCATCGGCGAAAAAATTGGCTTAAAAGTATATACAACCAACCGAACCAGGCTTCTGGCGGCGGTCATCAGCGGTGCGCTGGCCGTCTTTATTGCCACGCAGCTGCAGGAGTTCTTCCTGCCGGAAGTGGTGGCGGGCAAGCTGCAGCTGCTTTGGAGCATTCTGGCGGCCTTGGGCGCCGGTGCTGCGGAGTTGATCTGTTTGGAGTGGACCGGGGAAAAGGCTGTGCAGCGCCAGCGGCGGGCTATGATCCTGCTGTTTTTGCTGCTGCCTGTGGCCACCCTGTGTATGATGGAATTCCTGCACGGCACCTTTATCTATAACTGGTCGCCCACAGTATTTGTGCAGAATTATGTGTTTATTCTGGTGCTGTACCTGCTGTTTTTCGGAATTACCGGCAATATCCATATGCCGGTGACATTGGTGAATATCCTTTGTTACATTTTCGGCATGGTCAACCACTTTGTGCTGGAGTTCCGCGGCACGCCCTTTATCCCTGCGGATCTGGCCAGTGCCAAAACGGGTATGACGGTGGCCGGCGGCTATAATATTGCGCCGGATAACCAGGTGGTGCTGTCCACGGCGCTGTTTGTGCTGCTGCTGGTGGTGGCCCATAAGATGCGCATGGAAAATCCGGACAAGCGGATCGTGCGAACGGTGCGTGTTGGCGGCGTGTTGGCGGCGCTGTTATTCTGCGGCCTGCTGTACCGCACAGACTGGTTTGCAGAAAACGGCATGAAGCCCGACTTTTTCAACCAAACCCGGGGCTATACCAACCGGGGTTCCCTGTTTCAGTTCGTTATTAACACAAAATATTTGAAAGTGCAGCAGCCCAAGGATTACAGCGCGGAGAACGCCAGCAGCATCGTAGAGGATATGCTGCCCGATGCGGAAGCAGGAAATGTAGTCGAGGTTGAGGAAAAAGAACTGCCCAATGTGATCTGCGTGATGAATGAGACCCTCTCTGATTTGAGCGTGGTGGGTGAGTTTGAAACCAATCAGGATTATCTGCCCTATCTGCGTTCCCTGACGGAGAATACGGTGCGGGGCTATGTCCATGCGCCGGTTTACGGCGCCGGCACGGCCAACTCGGAGTTTGAATTCTTGACCGGCGACTCGATTTCCTTCCTGCCCACGGGTTCCTGCGCCTATGAATCCTATGTCAAGGGCCCTCAACCCTCGCTGGTGTCTTCCCTGGATGTGCTGGGCTATTACAAAGTGGCCTTCCATCCCTATTACGGCGACAACTGGAGCCGCGACAGCGTTTATCCCTTCCTGGGCTTCGACAGCTTTGCGGATATCGGCACAGTGCTGGGCGAAACGGCCGTATCGGAATACCGGGCAGATAAGAACTTCAGCAAGTATCACCAGGCCGTCAGTGAGCGCTATCCGGATCAGGAAGTTTTCATGCGCCGCTATGTCAGCGACTCTTTCGATTATGACCGGGTGAACGCCATGTACGAAGAGAACGAGGCGGCGGGTGACGCTCCCTTCTTCATGTTCAACGTGACCATGCAGAACCATTCCGGTTATCTGTATTCTTACAGCAATTTTGATCAGGATGTGCATTTGACGGGCGCCATGGAGGGGAAATATCCCAAGGTGGATCAGTATTTGTCCCTGATCAAGCGCTCGGATGAGGCGCTGAAAGAACTGATTGATTATTATAGTGCCGTAGAAGAGCCTACTGTTATTTGTATGTTTGGCGATCATCAGCCCTCCGTGGAGCAGGAATTTTATGAAGAACTGTATGGAAAGCCCCTGAGCCAGCTGACGGTGGAGGAAGAGCAGAAGATGTATATCACGCCTTTCCTGATTTGGGCCAACTATGACATCGAAGAGAAAACGGTCAATGAGATCAGTCTGAACTATCTGGCTACATTGCTGCTGGAAACGGCAGATCTGCCTATGACGGCCTATCAGCAGTACTTGGCGGAGCTGTATAAAACGCTGCCGATTATTACAACGGTGGGGTATATGGACAACGCAGGCCAGTGGTACCGCATCGACGATGAGGATTCGCCCTATGCAGGGTTGATCGAGGATTACCGAAAGGTGCAGTACAACCATCTGCTGGATAAGCAAAACCGGGTGGACACGCTGTTCACGCTGGACAAAAACCTTCTGAATTGAATAACAACAAAAAGGACGCGCTGCAATTTTTGCAGCGCGTCCTTTTTAATGCATTTTTGCGGTTTGGTTTGCGGTTATAACGGGCTGTCCGAGGCGGCGGTGCGGCCGGAAAAGTCCCGCCAGACCACGGCGCTTTTCTGCTGATAACCCAACCGTTTTTTGTGCCAGTCGCAGCAGCGCAGGTTGGCGGTGCACTCGCCGGCATTTTTCCAGCTGCCCCGGCCGCCGCAGCTGTCCAGGATCACCTTGGAGAAGGGGGTGCTGCCGCGGATGCGGCCCACATAGTTGGCCAGGGTGCGCAGCCCGGCTTCGCTCCATCCGCGCACAGGGGTGCGGTAAACATTGCGGCTGATCTCGCCGCTGTCCAGCAGGTCGCAGAGAATGATGATGTTTTCATCCATATAGTAAACGCCGGCACATCGCTCCAAAATGGCTGACGGGCCGCCGGTCACCCGGTCATAGGCGATCACATAGGAACGGTCACGGTACAGGGTGCCGCCCTGGTTCTGCTCCTGTTCTTCAAAGGGGCCGAGATAGGTGACGAAAAGCCAGCTTTGGTAGCACACCATGTCGGTCAGGGTTTCTGCCGCCTCCATAAAGGGGCGCATGGCGCCGTCAGGCGAGACGAAATAGATGGTGGGGGCGAGATAAACATACATGCCGTCGGGCGTGGAGGTGATGATCTGAGCCCCCTCCAGGGCCGGGATCTCAGTGCTTTCGGCGGCGGAATCGGCGTGATAGTACCAGCGCCCGCCGCATTTGACCAGGGGGCCCTGGCCATCGGTGTAGTTCATGGAAAAAGGTTCCAGGTAGCCGTACATCCCGGGCCCCTGGAAGGAGTAGTAACTTCCGTTCGGGCCGAAAAAGCGCTGCACGGAGCCGGTGAAGGTATGGGGATTCGTGACAGCGGGAACGGATACGCCGGGAACGGGCGCGGCGGCAGGGAGCGGGATCTCGGTGGGGAGCTGTACCGCAGTTCGCTCCGGTGCCGGAATACGGATGGTGCGCCCGCCGCCAAGGGGCATCTCCGGCGGGCGGCCCTGGCGGGGTGCGGCCTGGGGCCGGGGCGGCGCCTGCTGCGGCGCCGGAGCGGCGGAAAGGGCGGTGCCGCAGAAGCTGCAAAAGTTGCTGCCATCGGGCAGCGTGGCCCCGCAGTTGGGGCAGTGGGGCGCCTGCGCGACCTCTTTGCCGCAGATGTGGCAAAAGCGGGCGTCGTTGGGCAGGGAAGCGCCGCAGAAACGGCAATATGCCATGGGAAAATTCCCCCTTAAACATCAGATTTGTTGCTTTTATAGAATACCTGCCAAAGGGCCGACTGTCAATTCCCTGGTGGAAAAAGTCTGCTTAAAATAGCCGGAAAGGTGCGTGATAACGCGGCTTTTGGCCTTGTTGGGGCCGCAGCTGCCAAAAGGCAACGGCGCTGGCAGCGGCTACATTCAGCGAGTCCACCTCGTGAGACATGGGGATACGCACGGTATAGTCGCAGGCGGCGATAGTGTGCTGCGATAAACCGTCCCCTTCGGTGCCCAGTACAATGGCCAGCTTGTCCTCGGCCATGAGCTGCGGATCGTCGATGGGGACAGAGTCATCGCTCAGGGCCATGGCGGCGGTTTTGAAGCCCAAGGCTTGCAGGCGGGTCAGTCCCGGTTGGGGCCATTGGGCGGCAGTATCGCCCAGACGGGCCCAGGGGATCTGAAACACGGTGCCCATGCTCACCCGCACGGCCCGGCGGCACAGGGGATCACAGCAGGTGGGCGTCAGCAGCACAGCGTCCATATGCAGCGCGGCGGCAGAGCGGAAGATGGCGCCGATGTTGGTGGAATCCACGATCCCCTCCAGAACGGCCACGCGGTGGGCATTGCTGCAAACCGATTCCACAGTTTGAACCGTAGGTCTGCGCATGGCGCACAAAATGCCCCGGGTGAGCTGATAGCCGGTCAGGGTGGCCAGCACCTCCCGCTCGGCGGTATATACGGGGATTTCGCCGCAGCGGTCAATGATCTCGCGGCCCTGGCCGTCGATGTGCCTGCGCTCCATCAGCAGGGAGAGGGGAGTGCAGCCCGCGTCCAGGGCCCGGGCGATGACCTTGGGGCTTTCTGCGATGAAAACGCCTTTTTCAGGTTCCACCCGGCTGCGCAGCTGGGCCTCGGTCAGCCGGGAAAAAACGGCCAACTCCGGGACGGACAGGTCTGTAATTGCGATGATGTTTGCCATACAACTGCTCCTCGGTTCGATTCTAATGTCCCTATTATACTGCGCCCGATGCCTGCCGTCAAACGGAACAACTCTTGTCAGGGGGATTGTTTCACGGTATACTGGATGTACTTGTGAACGGGAAAGGAGCCGGGGAGCATGACTGTTTTGGTGACGGGTGGAGCAGGGTTCATCGGTTCCAATTTTATTTTTAATCAGCTGGAACGGCACCCGGAGGATCGGATCGTATGCCTGGACAAACTGACCTATGCGGGGCACCTAGAAACCCTGGCTCCGGTGTTGGAGCAGGAAAACTTTCGCTTTGTGCAGGGAGATGTCTGTGACCGGGATGGGGTGTTCCGGCTGTTTGAGGAAGAACGGCCCGATGCGGTGGTGCATTTTGCGGCGGAAAGCCATGTAGACCGTTCGATTGAACTGCCGTCCCTCTTTTTGCAGACCAATGTGCTGGGAACGGCAGTGCTGCTGGATGCCTGCCGCAGCTTTGGAGTGGGGCGGTTTCATCAGGTTTCAACGGATGAAGTTTATGGAGAATTGCCCCTAAACCGGCCGGAACTGCGGTTTGCAGAGGATGCACCGCTGCACCCCAATTCACCTTACAGCAGTTCCAAGGCGGCGGCAGATCTGTTGGCCCTGTCCTACCGGCGCACTTATGGGGTGCCGGTGTCGATTTCCCGCTGCTCAAATAATTACGGGCCCTATCAGTTTCCGGAAAAGCTGATCCCCAGAATGATTCTGCGGGCGGAGATGGGGCAGCCGCTTCCTGTTTACGGTACGGGAGAGAATGTGCGGGACTGGCTGCATGTGCAGGATCACTGCAGGGCCCTGGACCTGATTTTGCGGAAAGGCCGGGACGGGGCTTTGTACCATATCAGCGGGAACTGCGAACTGCGCAATATCGATCTGGTGAAGCAGATCTGTAAAATTCTGGATAAGCCGGAAGGCTTGATCTGCCATGTGGAGGATCGGAGGGGCCATGATCTGCGCTATGCTCTGGATGCCTCCAAACTTTATCGCGAATTGGGCTGGGAACCCCGTATTTCATTCTCCGCCGGCTTAAAGGAAACGGTGAACTGGTACCAAAACCACCACCCCTGGCTGCGAACAGTGCTGGGACAGGGGGATGGGGCAATATGACAAAAGTTTATGGCACCGGAAAATACTGAAAGATATATGGCCATGACAGGGCCAGACTGCAATGGATTTTGGCAGGTTTTCATGCTATAATAAACAAAATAAACGCACTGTCTGCGGCGTGGTGCCATAAAACTGCAAAGGAGTCTATGATGGAGATTGAACGCAAGTGGTTGGTTGGCGGTTGGCCTGAGGGGTTGGCGGCCGATTGTGTTTTTGATATGGAGCAGGGCTACATTTCCGTGCGGCCCACAGTGCGCATCCGGCAGGAGGCCGAGCATGGCGGCAGAACGGCCCGCATCCTGTGCTTTAAGGGAAAGGGCCGCTTGGCCCGGGAAGAAATCGAGCTGGAGATCGACGCCGAGGTGTTTGAACGGCTGAAAGGACTGATCGGCTGTCCTTTGATCCACAAAGAACGGCGGGATTACCGTTTGGCCGACGGTCATGTGCTGGAAGTCAACTCTGTGGATCCCGGCAGTTCCACCGCATTCTTTTACGCCGAAGTGGAATTTGACAGCGAGGAGCGCGCCAGGGCCTGGTCCCCGGCGGATGCAGGGCTGGAAGGATACCTAAGTGAAGAGGTTACGGAGAAAAAAGGCGTCAGCATGGGCGCTTACTGGGAACAGACCCGCCATGGAACCCTTTGACCTGACAACGGCGCCATACAGGGAGCATGTGCGCTATCTCCTGTGGCCCGTGCCGCCGGAGCACGGCGGGAAAGATGTGGGCACACTGCTGCGGCGCAGTCTGGGACTGTCCACCACCCTGGTCAAGCGGATCAAATATCTTCCGGACGGGATCGCTTTGGATGGCGTGCGGGCGACCACAAGAACCACGGCTCAGGCCGGCCAGCTGCTGCAGGTTCGGCTCAGCGACAGCGCCCGCCACAGCGAGATCCAGCCAGCGCCGGGCCCCCTGGATCTTTTATACGAGGACGAAGACCTGCTGGTGCTGAACAAAGCGCCGGGGGTGGCGGTGCATCCCGGCGTGGGCCATTGGAACGATACCCTGGGCAGTTTCCTGCTGGATTATTACGATCGCCGCGGCATTCCGGCGGACTTTCACCCGGTTCACCGGCTGGACAGGGGAACCTCCGGCGTTATGGTGGTGGCAAAGCATCCCTTTGCCCAGGAAAAACTGCGGCAGTCCCTGCACGGCGGCGCTTTTTTTCGGGAATACCTGGCTGTATGCGACGGTGTGCCGGAAAGGGAGCACGGCGTGGTGGAACTGCCCCTGGCCCACGCCAAGGATTCTGTGATCCGCCAGGAAGTGTGTCCGGACGGCCTGTATGCCTGCACGGAGTACCAAGTGCTGCGCGCCTCGCCCCGGCGCGCGCTGGTGCGCCTGCGTCTGAAAACCGGCCGCACACATCAGATCCGCGTTCACATGGCAGCCATCGGCTGTCCCCTAACCGGAGATTTTTTGTATGGTACGGAGCAGGCAGAGCTGATTTCCCGCCCGGCCCTCCATTCCTGCGCCCTTTCGTTTATCCATCCGCTGACGGGAGCGCCCCTTTCCTTCTGCGTGCCCTTGCCGGAAGATATGAACCGTCTGCTGTAATCCACAAGCGCTGCAAAAGCCTCGTATGCTTTTGCAGCGCTTGTTTCTCGTCTATCTCAGTATCGCTCGATGGAAACCCATTTCCCCATCTTTTCCAGTTCATCGGCCAACAGTTCTACCACTGCAAAGCGCGGATGCATGCCCAGCTGGCGGAACATCATTTCGGGATACGACCGGTTGATGGCTGTGCCCAGCAAGAAGGTGATGCAATCGTGCTCGTGAAGATAGGTACACAGCAGCTCTACCGGAGAACCGAGATAAAAATCCGCCGGATCATCCGGCAGCAGATTCAGCGTCTGGTTGAGCATGATGGCCCCTTCAGAAGCAAAATCCACCCCTTCCACCTCATACTCCGGCGGATACAGCAGCGATGGCGGCGCCGTGCTTTTCTGTACCTTCAGATCCAAAAGGCCTGACAGAATATCGATGGTAGAGGAGCCGCAGATGGCTTTGGTTCCCTGAAATGCGGCAAACCGCTTGGCCATGACCTCGTCCTTTTCCTTCACGGACGGCGGGCCGGTGGCAATGACCATACTTTTCCCTTCGCGGCAGTGGATGGCTGCGGCGGTCACGTCATCCTCATCCTCTCCGCCGCAGAGGGTCTGCACATAGGCCATCAGATCCTCCATAATATCATCCCATCCCTGGTGGCTCTCCCGATCCTCAGCCACAGAGAGCATGGCGGTGAAGTATTCGGCAATTTTTTCTTCGCCAATACCAAAACGGACGCCTTTTCCCATACCGGCCTGGGTCACGCCGTCGGAGTACAGAATAATCTGATCGCCCTGGAACAAAATGCCCGCGTATTCATAGAAGAATTCCTTGCCCACCTGATATTGCTGCGCCGCCATGACCCGGGCACGGCCTTCCTGAATGATCAAGGGCCGGGGGGCTTCATAGGAATAGCCCACAAAATTGCCGTCGGGCAGGACGCGGAATACACTGAACGCGGCAAAGGGCACATCCTCTGTCCGGGCCCGATGCATGGATTCGGTTAGAATGCGGCAGCTATCCTGCAGGGATACATCACTGCGGATCAGTTCCAGCAGACGGTTGGCGCTGTATATGGCCGACACATTGGCGTAAACGCCGGAACCAATGCCGTCGCAGAGAATATAGATCTGTGCGCCGCGGACGCGCTCACTGAGGAAAACATCTCCGCAAACCTCTTCCCCCTGTTTACAGGTCTGTTTCAGGATCAGATCCAGAAATTTCATTTGGCTCCACCTCCTGTATCCGTATCTTCCAGCAGCGCCACGATCTGTTTGACCAGGGCCTCGCTTTTGGCTTCGTTGCGGCCGATATAGGCGGCCAGATCCTGGGAAAAGGCAATTTGCTGATGCAGCAGATCCTTGGCGTTTTCCAGCGTTTGCCGTTTGATCAGATCGATCTGGTAGTTGTCGATCTTCAGGGCGGAAATATCGGTATAGATGCCCACATATTCATTCTCATCCCGCATGGGAAATACAACTTCGTGATAGCGGATGCCGTATTTACTGCGCACGGTTTCGTAAATATCCAGCTCCTCTGCCATCAGTTTGTCAAATCCCTCGTCGCTGATCAGGTAAGAGATGCGTTTGCCCAGCACGCCGTCGTTGCACAGGAACATTTTTTCAAAGCTCCGGTTCATGCGGCGAATGCGCAATTCTCCGTCCAGCTGGACAACGCCGCAGGGCAGGGCTTCCACGATCCGGTCTGTACGCTGGCGCAGTTGGGTGCGCATATAGGGGAAACACATTTCCGGTTCTGCCATCCCTTCCAGAATGGCGATGGCCCGCTCGCGGCAGGTTTTATAGCCGCAGGCGCCGCAATTGTACTGCTGACCTGCCACACTGTGGCCCAGTTTTTTCAGGATCTCGGCAATTTCCAGTTCCTTGATTTCCCGGGCGGGGAGATAGGGGCGGGCTGTGTAGGATGCCGCGGCGGAAATCGCGGCGGGCTTTTTCAGGGCTTGGGAGACGGGGGCTGTCTGGGCATAGCGCAGCACAGCGGCCCGGCGGGAAACGAAGGTGTCTCCCCGGCGGGGGAAATTAGGGCCGTTGCAGCAGCCGCCGTGGCAGAACAGGGGTTCCACCAAGCCGGACACATTGCCGCGGCGCATTTCTGTGAGCAGATCCGTCACGTCCTGGGTGCCGCTGACGCTGTATGCATCGGTGGCGCAGGGATCCCAGTCGTAGCCGCAGCTATGCAGCAGGCCGCCCTTCATGGCGGTGATGCGGGCGCGCCGGGCTTCCTCCGGAGTCATGGAGGCGACGCAGTCGAAGGGAACTTCCTCCAGGGCGGCCAGGTCTTTGTGTTCTTTGGAAATCCAGCCCAGCAGCTCCTGGAAAGTGATCACGCAGTCTATGACCCCGGCATGCTCCGGCCTGTGGGCCTCATACACTTTTGCTGCGCAGGGGCAGATATGCACGATAATGGCGCCTTTCCCGTATTCCTGCCGGAGCATGCGGCCATGCACGATCATGGGCGACGCCACCGGCAGCAGCTTTTCCGTCAGTTCCGGGAAATACTGCTCCACATAATTGACCACTGCGGGGCAGTTGGGCAGGATCCCGCCGCCGACAGCAGCGGCCTGCACGGCTTTTTCCACGGCGGGAACGGCTTCCGCGGCTTCGTGCACCGCCGTAAATCCCAATTCCCGCAAGGCGGCGGCGAACCGCACGGTGCGCCAATCCTGGAACAAGGCGGGAAATGCGGGGTCTACGCTGGCTACCACAAAGCGGTTGCCCCTAATATACTGCTGAACGGCAGAAAAATCCGAAGCTGTGTGGCGCACATGGATGAAGCACTCCCGCACACAAGCGCCGCAGCGGATACAGCGGTCTTCTTCAATATGGGTCTGCCCCTTGGTCACGCGGATGGCTTTCACCGGGCAGACGCGGATGCAGCGGTAGCAGTCCCGGCAGCTGACCCGGCTGCTCTCCAAAATCTGGTCTCTCGTTTGATTCAGGCTTTCTTTTTGCATAGGAGGGTCCCCTTTCCCGAAAGGCGGATGATTTCTTTCATAGTATGCCAGGAAGCGCTCCGCGTCAAGGGCTTATCGGCGGCTGTGCGGATATCCGGAGCCTTTGCCCCCGGCAGAAGCATCGGGACAATTTGCGCAGATGTGCTGCGTGCATCGTCCATTCCCGTCAGCAGCGGGAAATTTTTGGAAAAATCCTGCCAGCAGGCCATGTTTCTGTTGAGTTTTTTGCCGTTTTGTGATATTTTAGTGCAAAGGAATCCCTGCACACGCTCTCCGGCGGCCCGGAAATTTTCTGTTCTTCCGGCCGAAGGGCGGGAATATACTGTTTCGAACGGGAGTGCCGTTGCAGCTGCGCGGTGCTGTAACCTGCGAAAGGAGATCTTTTCCATGAAAACACCTATTTTTACTGGCTCCGGCTTGGCGATGATCACGCCTATGCATCCCGACGGCAGCGTGAACTATACGGAGATCGACCGCATTCTGGAAGATCAGATTGCCGCCCATACGGACGCTATTATCGCCTGCGGCACCACCGGAGAAGCATCCACGCTGGATGACCAGGAGCATCTGGATGTGATTGGCCATGTGGTCAAGCGGGTCGATGGCCGTATCCCCGTGATCGCAGGTACCGGCTCCAACAACACGGCCCACGCAATCATGATGAGCAAGGAAGCGGCAGATCTGGGCGCCGATGGATTGCTGGTGGTCACCCCTTATTATAATAAAACCAGCCAGGCCGGCCTGGTGGCCAGCTACACCGCTGTTGCCGACGCCACGGATCTGCCTGTGATCATGTACAACGTGCCCTCCCGAACCGGCGTGAACATTGCGCCGGAAACGGCCAAAACCCTGTCTGCCCACCCCAAGATCAACGCCATCAAGGAAGCCAGCGGCAACATCAGCCAGGTGGCTAAGATCGCGGCCCTGTGCGGCGATGAGCTGAATATTTATTCCGGGAATGACGATCAGATCGTTCCCCTGCTCTCCTTGGGCGGCAAGGGTGTGATCTCTGTGCTGGCCCATGTGGCGCCCCAGCAGACCCATGATATCTGCGATCTGTGGTTTGAGGGAAAGACGGCAGAGTCCGCTGCGCTGCAGTTGAAGCTGTTGGATCTGTGCAATGTGCTGTTCTGTGACGTGAACCCCATTCCCGTCAAAGCTGCCATGAATCTGTTGGGTTACAGCGCAGGGGAATGCCGCCTGCCTCTGGTTTC
>CALDMR010000018.1 GCA_937915065.1 uncultured Clostridia bacterium | reverse complement strand
CGCTGATCGACACCGAGACCTTCCGCAAGGTGCAGATGCTGGTGAACAGCCGCAAGCACACCCGGAGCCGTACCTATGACTTTCTGCTGAAAGGCATGATTTTTTGCCATGAGTGCGGCTATCCGCTGGCGGTGGTGAACCGGAAGAACGCGGCCGGAGAAGATGTGCTGTACTTCGTTTGCCGCACCTATCAGCGGTTTACAAAGGCGGGCGTCTGCACCTGCCACTCCATCAAGGAAAAGACCGTCACAGACGCGGTCGTTGCCAAGGTGCGGGAAGTCTGTGAAGCCTATTTGCATCCCGCTGAACTGCTCCCTATCGCGCAGCAAGCAGTGGAGCAGGCGCGAAAAGAAAACGCCTTGGAGGCGGAATGGCACGCCGTACAAAGCAAGATCGACAGCCTGACGGCCAATCTGGATAAGGTGTACATGGATCGCCTCAGCGGTTTGCTGCCGGAAACGGATTTTGAGCGCATTTACAGCCGGGTCAAGCTGGAGCGAAGCCTGCTGGAAGAAAAACGGCGGGAGCTGGAGCTGCGAAAGAAAAACCCCGTCCGCACGGAGGACAGGGCCAAAGAATTGGTGCAGCGCTTCATGGATTCGGCCTTTGCCAGCCGGGAGCTGTTGGTCAATCTTGTTGACCGGATCGAGCTGACCGAGGAGAAACAGGTCATCATCAAATTCCGCTTTGCAGAGCTTGATGAAGTTGGCTGAAATCCAGTTATACCAATGGTTTGCGCCGTTATGAGCAGCGCGATTTTCAAGACGGAATCGCTTACATTAGTTCCCACGCTATGTATCGCGCCTGGAGAAAAAGGCGCTGGAGAAATTGGGGAGGGAATTGGAAAGGGAATAACGGGATGAAACAGCGCCCCCTGCATAATTGCAGGGGGCGCTGTGGAGAGAGCTTAGGAATGGGATTCTTCGGAATCGGTGGCAGGATCTGCGCTGTGGGGGCGGGGGCGGAAGGCGGTGCCATAAGAAATGGCGCTGCCGCCGAATTTTGAGCGGATCTGATCCATAGTGGTTTCCAATTTTTCCAGTTTTTCCGTCTTTCGGGGGGCGTCCGGAGCCAGCAGATCCAGCTGTTCCACCCAGTTTTCTTCTGTTATAGGGTGTAGGGCGGTTACCGTCAGCATCCGGATCGGGTTGGGCATCTGCCAGGCCTGGCGCATCAATTCCATGCAGGCTTCGGTGATCTCCCGGGACAGGTGCGTGCTGCGGGGGAGCTGCTTCTGGCGGGTTATGGTGCGGAAGGAGGTGTCGCGGATGGTGACCTGGACGGCAGTACAGTACAGGTCGTGCTTGCGCAGCCGCACGGCCACCGTGTCGGAAAGGATCGAAAGCTGGGTGTAAACTTCTTCCCAGGAAGTCAGGTCTTTGCGGAAGGTGGTGCCGTTGCCCACGGACTTGATGGGTTCCCGCGTGCCGAAGGGACGGACGGGGGCGCACTCCAGGCCGTTGGCATAGTCATAAAGCTGCTGCCCGGTTTTGCCGAAAAGATCCTGGAGCAGCGCCGGACGGCAGGCGGCCAGTTGGCCAATGGTGTCGATGCCGTATTGGTGCAGAACCTGGGTGGCGGCTTTTCCCACGAACAGCAGGGCGGACACCGGTAAGGGGAAGACGATATCCCGCCAGTTTTCCGGGGAAATGACAGTGGTTGCATCGGGCTTCCGATAGTCGCTGCCCAGCTTTGCAAAAATTTTGTTGAAAGATACGCCCACGGAGCAGGTGAGGCCCGTTTCGCGGAATATTGTGGTGCGGATTTCGTCGGCGATGGCTTTGCCGTCGCCGCCAAACAGATGCATGCTGCCGGTGATGTCCAACCAGCTTTCGTCGATGCTGAAGGGTTCTACCAGGTCGGTATAGCGGCAGTAGATGGCGTTGATTTCTTTGGAGTATTGGCGGTAGAGTTCCCGGTGGGGCGGCAGCAGAATCAGCTCCGGGCATTTTTTGCGGGCTTGCCAAATGGTTTCTGCGGTCACGATGCCGCATTGTTTGGCCGGTTCGTTTTTGGCCAGGATAATGCCGTGGCGGGACTCCGGATCGCCGCATACGGCCACGGGCCTGCTGCGCAGTTCCGGGTAGGACAGCAGTTCGACGGAGGCATAAAAGCTGTTCATATCGCAGTGCAGGATCGTTCTGGCCATGGGCGGGTTCCTTTCGTATCTATAATAGTATCACTATTCTAACACGGATGACGAGAAAAAACAAACGTTTGTTCGCGGAGGAGCGGAGCGGTGCAAAAGGCCCCGGCGACTGGCTGCGCAATCGTCGGGGCAGAGGGTGGTTTTACCGATGGAGCAGGGGAGATAGGGGCTTATAGATCAAAAAGGCGATCAACACATCCAACATGCCTTTGAAAAAGGTGAAGGGCATATTGAAAATCACCAGACATTCCAGCAGGCCGTCCACAAAGGGGAGGATCAGCTGATACATGCCGATGATGCCTTCCATGGGCATAAAGGCGGCATAGATCGGATAAGTAATGAAATAATTCAGCGGGACGCTGAGTACAGCCATGATGAAGGCGCCGAGCAGGGAACCAAGAAAAGCGCCCTTGCGGCTTTTCATTTTTTTGTACAGCAGTCCGGCGGGCACCACAAAGGACACACCCAGCAGGAAGTTGCACAGCTCGCCCACGCCGCCGGTGGAGGTATGGGTCAGGTTGACCAGGTTTTTGATCAGGCAGACGGCCACGCCGGGGATGGGGCCCAGGGAGAAGGAGGCCAGCAGGGCCGGCAGCTCGGAGATGTCCAGCTTGATAAAGCCGGGCATAATGGGTACGCTGAATTCCAAAAACATCAGCACGGTGGCCACGGCCGCCAGCATGGCGGTGATAACTAATTTATGGGTTTTGGCTTGCGTATTGGTTTGCATGATGATCGGCTCCTCTTTTGACAGAAATCGGCGAAAAAAACCGCCCGAAGAAACTCCTTCTTCGGGCGGAAAAACTGAAAAAGCCGCAAAAGCTTTACAGCACATCTTCTTCCATCCAGACTTTACTGTCGGTATCGGAATTGCACCGATTCTGCACACGGAAAACCGTGGCTCGCGGACTGTACCGCCGGTCGGGAATTACACCCTGCCCTGAAGACGAGTTCTCTTTCTTTAGGGCAAGTATAGTACAGGATGGGAGAAAATGCAAGAGCCAGATGCTGGAATTGTAAAATTCTGCGGAAAAGGGGGGCGTGGGGCGGGAAGTTTAGCGGCATTTATTTGAGCCGCAGGCCGTCTTGAAACGCTTCGCCAACGCGTTCGGTTACTTTATAGTAGCCGTGGGTGTAGGGGTCGAATGCAATGGCGTTTACCAGAGACAGATCCAGCTTGCCGTTAGTTAAAACGGCTTCGTCCGCTGTTACATGGATCACCTTTCCGATCACGCCGCAGCCATAGGGGCCCTTTTGATACTCGATGAATTCACATTCCAGGCAGATCGGGAATTCGTTGATTACGGGAGCATCCACTGTTTCGGCTTTACTGGCAGTGAGGCCGCTATGCTCTAATTTGTTCGGGATGGTGTTGCCGGAGGCTACGCCAAAGTAATCTGCTTCGACTACATGGGCCGCATCGGCAATGCTGACGGTAAAGGCCCCTCTCGCCTTGATGTTTTTAACGGTTTTATGGGTTTCTGTTAAGTTGAGCGCAACCGTATCCCGGGCTTGCATGGTGCCCCAGGCGGCATTCATAACATTAACGCTGCCGTCATCATTATAGGTGGCGACCATTAAGACGGGCATGGGGAAAATTGCTTCTGTGATGTCCAGTGCTGTTCGCATAGTATTTGCCTCGTTTCATTTTGAGATTGACAGATGGCGCATCTGCTTTATAATTTATATCATAGCATGGGCTATAAAAGATACAAGTACTGATTTATAAGTTATATACTAACTTGAAAGAAAGTGAAAAGATGATTAGAAAATACATTGAAAAAGCCAATTTTGAAGAAACGGGTTTCAGCTATACGCTCTCGCTGATTTCCGGAAAGCATAAGATGGTGATTTTGTATTGCCTGATGGAATTTGAAGTTGTGCGCTTCAATGAATTGAAACGCTATTTAAAAACGGTGGCGGACAGAACCCTTAGCAATAATTTGAAAGAGCTGGAGGCAGACCGGCTTATTATTCGAAAGGAATATCCGCAAATTCCGCCGAAGGTGGAATACAGCTTGAGCGAGCGGGGAAAATCGCTGATGCAGGTGCTGGATCAGCTGTGTATTTGGGGCGAAAACCACCGGGACTCATAAATAAATCCTGCATTGGAGCGGAGGAATCACGGTTGCAAAATAGAATGAATGTGCTATAATTGTGGACAATAAGAGGAAAGGGGGCGAGCCGGTGTGCGGGGACGACAGACAGCGTGCGCATTTACAGGATACCGGCCCCAGAAACTGCCCTGGCAGACGGAAAGCGATCCCCGATGCTTGGCGCTGAAGGCGCGGCTGCGCTCCGCCATTGAGGACGCCTGCCGCCGGGAGATGGAGCATTTTATCTGTGGCATGGCCCAGGGGTGCGATCTGTATTTCGGCGAGGCAGTGCTGGAAGCGCGCAGGGACTGGCCAGACATTACCCTGGAGGCCGCCGTGCCCTGCCCCACCCAGGCGAACGCCTGGGCTCCGGAGGAGCGGGAGCGCTGGCAGCGGCTGCTGGACGCCTGCGATTATGAAACCATGGTGCAGGATCATTACAGCCCCGGCTGCATGATGCGCCGGAACCGTTATATGGTGGATCATGCGGCCCTGCTGATCGCTGTGTACGACGGGCAGAGCGGCGGCACACAGCGAACGGTGGAATATGCCCTGCGCCGCCAGATCCCGGTGGTGCTGGTGCCGCCGGTGGAGGAGTGAAGCGAGATGTTCAAGGGCTTTGAAGATGGGATGATCGATTTTTTCTGGGCGATCCGGTTTAATAATCACCGGGCCTGGTTTCAGGAACATAAGCAGACCTATGTGGAGCAGGTATACGAACCGATGAAAGACCTGGCGCGCCAGGTTTGCACGGGGATGGAAGCGGAATACGGCCTGGAAACGATGTGGAAATGCAGCCGCATTTACAAGGACGCCCGCCGCCCGCAGCCGGACGGCCCCTATCGGGATCATATCTGGTTTGTGCTGGCGGAACAGGAGCACTGGTCGGCGGCACCCACGTTTTATGGGGAAATTTCTGCCGAAGGAATTGCATACGGCTTTGGCAGTTATTGCGCGCCTCCGGCTTTTATGAAGAATGTCCGGGCCGCTATGGAGGCCCATCCGGCAAAAATCGAAAGATTGGTGCGGGACTTTGAGCGGGACGGTTCCTATCAGCTGGAGGGGGAATGTTACAAGCGGCCCAAGGGTCACGTGTCGGAGGTGCTGGATCCCTGGTATAATCGCAAAAGTCTGGGATTCTCTGCCTTTGAACCCTGGAATGATCGGAATATGGGGCCGGATCTGCCGGACTATCTGGTGGAGCGGTTCAAACCGCTGCTGCCCCTGTACCGCTGGCTGTGGCAGTGTGTTCCGGCGGAACGGGAAGACGGATGATGAAAACGGAATGAGAAAAAGCGCTTCGCGGCAGAGGGCTGCGAAGCGCTTTTTTTGTATGGCGGGAGGTCAGCGTTTGTCGCCGGGCTTGAACAGCAGGGCACCTAAAAATCCGAACAGTACCGCGGCGGAGATTCCACCGGCGGCGGCAGTCAGCCCGCCGGTCAGCACCCCAATCCAGCCATCCTGGGTCACGGCGTCCCGCACGCCCTTGGCCAGGTTATAGCCGAAACCGGTGAGCGGCACGGTGGCGCCGGCGCCGCCCCACCGCACCAGCGGTTCATACAGTCCCAGGCCGCCCAGGATCACGCCGGCCACCACATAGCCCACTAAAATGCGGGCGGGGGTCAGGCGGGTCTTGTCAATGAGGATCTGGCCGATGGCACACAAGGCGCCGCCGCAGAGAAAGGCGTTGAGATATTCCATGGAGCGTCACTCCTTTTCGCTGGCAATACAGATGACATGGCAGATGCCGGGGATGCTTTCGCCCTGGAGGGCGGAGGTGGGCGAGAGCAGGGCGCCGGTGGGGGCGAACAGGATGCGGCGCCACTGCCGTTTTTGCAGCATGGAGCACAGGTATCCGTTGAATACTGCGGCACTGCAGCCGCAGCCCGAAGCACCGCAATGCATATCCTGGCCCTGCAGGTCGTACAGCAGCAGGCCGCAGTCGCTGTGGTTGCGCAGATCCAGCCCTTCCTGCCGGGCCAGATCCACCAGAATAGTGCTGCCCAGCTGGCCCAGATCCCCGGTGAAAATCCGGTCGAAATCGCCGGGAGATGCGCCGGTATCGCGGAAAAAAGCCCGCAGGCTGTCCAGGGCGGCGGGAGCCATGGCCGCGCCCATGTTATTGGCGTCGGTGATCCCGCGGTCCACGATCCGCCCCCGGGTGACATGGGTGATACAGGGGCCGGAGCCGCCTTTGGCGAGGATCGTGCAGCCGGCGGCGGTGGCTGTCCACTGGGCGGTGGGGCAGCGCTGGCTGCCATAGGGCAGGGGCATGCGGTATTGGCGCTCGGCGGAACAGAAGTGGGAAGAGGTGATGGCGGCGGCCCGCTCCATATACCCGGCGTTTACCATCAGGGCAGCCAGGGCCAGCCCTTCTCCCATGGTGGAACAGGCTCCGTATAGGCCGTAGAAGGGGATGGGGAAGGAGCGCATGGCGAAAACGGTGCCGATGCATTGGTTCAGCAGGTCGCCGCCGAAGACGCAGTCCAGATCGGCGGCCTGCAGCCCGGCCTTTTCCAGGGCGGCGGACAGCACATAGCGCTGCATGGCAGATTCCGCCTGCTCATAACTTTTTTGGCCGAAGAAGGAGTTCTGTTCCAGACGGTCAAAGTAAGGAGCCAGAGGGCCGGCGGCCTCATATTTCCCGCCGATATTGGCCCAGGAAAGGATGCTGGGCGCGGCGGAAAGACAAATGGTTTGAGAAGATGGCATGATGTACCTCCGGAAAAACAGAGTAGTTACAGTGTGCCCCAAAGAGCAGAAAGCTATCCCTGATTTGCCGGAGGAGCCGGTATTAAATATCGCGTGTTAAAAAATTAACAAAGTTTCTGCAAATTTTGTGTTAGGGTAGGTAAAAACAGGACTTTCTGCCAGGGGATACCCTTGACTTTGCACCATGGAACGGACTAAAATGAAGCACATATAGCGGCGGTGCTGAACAAGTTCTGGTCAGGCTGCGGTTGTGGAAGTTCACAAGGGGGACGCACAGTCGTGGTGAAAACTGACAGGGATGTTAAAAAAACCCCTATAAATTGTGCAAGATTTAACAATGCGCTTGTGGTATGATGAATCCTGTAAGATGAGGAAAATAGCAATGTGCATCGCAGCATAACCATCGGATCATCCGATGGGGAAGAGGGAGGTGAGAAAACGTGGGGAATATCTCAGAAAAGATCGGTCACCATCTTGACTTCTGGACCGGGGCGATTCAAGTCGGCGATTTCAAGATACCCAGCAGCGTGTATATTTCCTGGGGCGTGATTATCGTTCTGGTGCTGCTGTCGATCTGGTTTACGCGCCGCATGGAAGTGGTGCCCACGAAAAAGCGTCAGGTCGTGATCGAATCGTTTGTCGGTATGCTGTACAATATGCTGTATACCATTCTGGGGGAGCACGGCAAGCGGTACATTCCTTATCTGTTGACGGTTCTGCTGTATCTCGGCACTGCGAACATGCTGGGTCTGTTCGGCATGGCGCCGCCGACCAAAAACCTGAATGTTACCCTGGGGCTGGCGCTGATGAGTATTGTTTTGGTGCAGTACGCCAGTATTCGCCAAAAAGGCGTCGGCGGCTGGCTGAAAGGCTTCACGCAGCCTGTGGCGATCGTAACGCCGCTGAATGTGCTGGAGTTGGCCATCAAGCCGCTGTCGCTGTGTATGCGACTGTTCGGTAACATTCTGGGTGCGTTTATCATCATGGAATTGCTCAAGATGGTGATCCCGGCGGTGATCCCGCTGGCGGCAAGTATGTATTTCGATATTTTCGATGCATTCCTGCAGGCCTATGTCTTTGTATTCCTGACGTCGCTGTACATTCAGGAAGCCATAGAGTAAAACACACAACAAAAATCCAAATTCAAAACAAAAAATTTTCAGGAGGGTAAATTATTATGATCGCTATTGGTGCAGGTATTGCTGCTTTGACCGGTGCAGGCGCCGGCGTTGGTATTGGTATCGCTACTTCCAAGGCTGTGGAGGCCGTTGCCCGTCAGCCCGAAGCTTCCGGTAAGATCACTTCCACTCTGATCCTGGGCTGCGCCCTGGCAGAAGCAACCGCTATTTACGGCCTGGTTGTTGGTCTGATGATCATCATCATGATGTAAATGCCGCCAATCTATTATTAAAGGATAATCAAATCATATAATTTTTGATTGGAGGCAACAGTATGATTCATATTGATTCCAATATCATTTGGACTGTTGTCAATCTGCTGATTCTGTTCGTGCTGCTGCGCATTTTCCTGTTCAAGCCCGTGCTGGGCATGATCGAAAAGCGCAAGGGCATCATCCAGAACTCTTTGAACGAGGCGGATGAAAAGAACGCTGCCGCGGGCGAACTGAAAAAACAATACGAGAATTCCCTGAAAGATGCGAAGCAGGAGTCCTTCCAGATCGTATCCGAGGCGAAGGATCGCGCCCAGGTGCAGTACAACCAGATCATTGATAAGGCAAACGCAGACGCCTCTCAGATCGTCAAGCAGGCCAATGCCGCGGCAGAGGCCGATCGCGACAAGATCTTGAAAGACGCACAGGCAGAGCTGGCCGAGGTCGCTCTGGCTGCTGCATCCAAGCTTCTCGGAACCACTGTCGATGCAAAGGCCAATAAGGAAATGCTCGACGCGTTTTTGGCGGAAGCGGGGGATGCGAAATGACGGTTGTTGCAGACAACTACGCAAAAGTCCTGATTGATATGAACATTGCCGAGGAAGAGATCGGCGCAATGCGGGCCCTGCTGGAGGAGCAGGCGGTTTTCGAGGCCCTCGGAAACCCCTTTATCAGCCGGCAGAACAAGCACAGCGTGATTGAAAAGCTGTTTCCGGCGGCAGTGTGCAATTTTGTCAAAGTAATGAGCGACAACGGAGATATCGCCCTGGCGGACGATCTCTTCCAGGCATACGACCGGCTGATGCTGGACCGCAAAAATATGGTTCGCGCAACCTTTACGTATGTGACAAAACCCGATGACGCGCAGGTGGAGAAGCTGAAAAAGCTGATCTGCAAGCAGTATGGCAAGGAAGGCGTTGAGCTGACGCTGCAGGAGGACCCCGCTCTCGTGGGCGGATTTATCCTCGCTGTGGGCGACAGTGTGCTGGATAAAAGCCTTCGCACGGCCATCCTCAAGATGCAGCGTCATTTTGCAGTGAGGTGAAAGAATGAGCAACGTCGATTCGCAGAAGATTATTTCTGTATTGAAAAGTGAGATCGAGAATTATGACAACACTGCAAAGACCGAAGAGGTGGGCAAAATTTTGTCCATCGGCGATGGTATCGCCACGATCTACGGCCTGCAGCACGCCAAATACGGCGAACTTCTCGAATTTGAAAACGGCACACAGGGCATGGTTCTGAGCCTGGAGCAGAAGACCGTTGGCTGCGTTCTGTTCGGTTCGCAGGCGGGTCTGACCGAGGGCTCTTCTGTCAAGTGTACCGGTAAAGAGGCCGGCGTCGCCGTGGGCGACAAGATGCTCGGCCGCGTTGTGGATGCGTCGGGCTTGCCCATCGACGGAAAGGGCGCCATCGAAACCGATGACTACCGTCCTGTTGAGCACAAGGCTCCCGGCGTTATCACAAGAAAGGAAGTCAGTGTGCCCCTGATGACCGGTACGCTGGCCATCGACTCCATGTTCCCCATCGGCCGCGGCCAGCGTGAGCTGATCATCGGCGACCGCCAGACCGGTAAGACCGCCCTGGCGGTGGACGCGATTCTGAACCAGAAGGGCCAGGACGTGATTTGCATTTACGTCGCCATCGGCCAGAAGGCTTCCACCATCGCGCAGATCGTGAACACGCTGACCAAGTACGGTGCAATGGAGTATTCCATTGTCGTTTCCGCCACCGCTTCTGACTCTGCTCCCCTGCAGTATATCGCTCCCTACACGGGCGCTGCTATCGGCGAGCACTTTATGGACGAGGGTAAGGATGTGCTGATCGTTTACGACGATTTGTCCAAGCAGGCCCAGGCCTACCGTGCCATTTCCCTGTTGCTGCACCGCCCGCCCGGGCGTGAAGCTTACCCCGGCGACGTTTTCTACCTGCACTCCAGACTGCTGGAGCGCGCCTGCCGCCGTGATGAAGCGTTTGGCGGCGGTTCCATGACCGCTCTGCCGATCATTGAAACCCAGGCCGGCGACGTTTCCGCCTATATCCCCACCAACGTGATCTCCATCACCGACGGCCAGATCTTCCTGGAAACCGACCTGTTCCACTCTGGTATCCGTCCGGCTGTTAACGTGGGCCTGTCTGTTTCCCGTGTTGGCGGTAAGGCGCAGACCAAGGCGATGAAGACGGTTTCCGGTACGCTGCGTGTGGATATGGCGCAGTACCGCGAAATGGAGGCGTTCTCTCAGTTCTCTTCCGATCTGGACGACGCCACCAAGAACCTGCTGGATTATGGCCGTTCCCTGGTGGAACTGCTCAAGCAGCCCCTGTACAACCCCATGCCGCTGCATAAGCAGGTGATCCTGCTGTGCGCTGCATCCAACAAGCTGATGGTCGATGTTCCTGCCAAGGAAATGGAGGCCTTCAAGAACGGCGTTGCGGAGTATATCGCCGGCACCTATCCTGATATCATCAGCGAGATCGATACCGAGAAAAAGATGACCGACGAGCTGAAAGAGCGGATCCTGGCGGCGGTGAAAGAATACAAGAGTAGGTGATTTCATGGAGAGCATGAAGGATATCCGTACGCGGAGAGAAAGCGTGCAGAAAACCATGAAGATCACCAAGGCGATGTATCTGATGGCTTCTGCAAAGCTGAAGAAGGCGAGAGCCAGACTGGACGCGACGGCACCGTACTTTTTGCGGCTGCAGGACACCATTGCGGAGATCCTGGCCCACTCTCCCGAAATGGAGAATCTCTATTTTGCTGATGAGATCCGGGAGCCTGCAAAGGACGACGGCAGAAAACGCGGTTATATCGTCATTACGTCCGACAAAGGTTTGGCGGGCGCCTATAACCACAATATCATCAAGCTGGCTGAGGCGGAGATGGCAAAGGGCGGCGACAACACCATCTTTTCCATCGGCGTCAGCGGCAAGCACTATTTCCAGAAGCATGTTTGCGGCACCATTGACCAGGAATTTTCCTATGCTGCCGTGGATCCCACCATTTGGCGGGCCCGTGACCTGATGGAGCATGTGCTGGAGCTGTATAAAAAGGGCCAGCTCGACGAGGTATACGTTATTTATACAAAGATGCGCAACGCAATCAGCATGGATGCGGAAATGCTTCGCATCCTGCCTCTGACAAAGCAGATGTTCAACTACGAGGGCGATCCCGAGCACTATATCCACGCCTATATGCCCTCGCCTGAAGCGGTTTTGAAGCAGGTGGTTCCCAACTATGCAAAGGGCCTGCTGTTCGGCGCCATGACGGAAGCCTTTGCTTCCGAGCAGAACGCCCGTATGACCGCCATGGACAATGCAACAACGAATGCGGAAGAGATCATCAAGGATCTGACCCTTCTGTACAACCGTGTCAGACAGGCGGCCATTACGACGGAACTGAACGAGGTCGTCAGCGGCGCCGCTGCGCAGGAATAATTGGAGGTACGAATGGAAAAGGGAAAAATCGCACAGGTCATGGGACCTGTTGTCGACGTGGCGTTTGACAATTATCTTCCCTTGATCAATGAGGCCTTGAAAGTCACTGTCGACGGACAGGAGCGTGTGATGGAGGTTTCCAAGCACATGGGCAACAAGGTTGTCCGCTGCATCCTGCTGGACGGCAGCGAGGGACTTTCAAGAGGCATGGAGGTCGAGGCCACCGGCGGCTGCATCAAGGTGCCCGTCGGCGATCAGACGCTGGGCCGTATGTTTAATGTTCTGGGCGACGTCATTGACGGCGGCGAGCCCATTCCGGCAGAGGCGGAGCGCTGGGATATCCACCGCGATGCCCCCACATTTGAGGAGCAGAGTCCTGCCGTCGAGATTCTGGAAACGGGTATCAAGGTCATCGACCTGCTGACTCCCTACGCCAAGGGCGGTAAAATCGGCCTGTTTGGCGGCGCTGGCGTCGGCAAAACCGTTCTGATCCAGGAACTGATTACAAATATTGCACAGGAACACGGCGGTTATTCGATCTTTACCGGCGTTGGTGAGCGTACCCGTGAGGGTAACGACCTGTGGAATGAAATGACAGAGTCCGGCGTTATCAAAAAGACGGCCCTGGTATTCGGTCAGATGAACGAGCCCCCCGGGGCCCGTATGCGCGTGGCATACACTGGCCTGACCATGGCGGAATATTTCCGTAACAAGGATCATCAGGACGTGCTGCTGTTCATCGATAACATCT
>CALDMR010000017.1 GCA_937915065.1 uncultured Clostridia bacterium | reverse complement strand
CCTTGATGCGGCCGGTGGAGTCCAGATGGGGGCCGGCGCACAGGTCGGTGAACTCGCCCTGCTTGTAGAAGGAGATGGCGGCGTCTTCGGGCAGATCCTGGATCAGCTCCACCTTGAAGGGCTCGCCCTTTTCTTCCATAAACTTCAGCGCCTCGGCCCTGGGCAGTTCATAGCGCTCCAGCTTCAGCTTTTCCTTGCAGATCTTTTTCATTTCAGCTTCGATCTGCTCCAGGTGCTCGGGGGTAAAGGCAAAGGGGGCGTCCATGTCGTAGTACCAGCCCTCGGCGATGGAGGGGCCGATGGCCAGCTTCACTTCGGGCCACAGGCGCTTGACAGCCTGGGCCATCACATGGGAGCAGGTGTGCCAATAGGTTTTGCGGTAAGTTTCGTTCTCAAAAGTATACTGGTTGTTTTCTTCTGCCATAAATATTCCTCCTTGTAATTGAGGGGCGGGATAAAAAATCTCACCCCTGACGAAATCAGGGGTGAGATACGAAAATCGTATGCCACGGTTCCACCCTGCTTACGGCTCTGTTAGCCGTCGCTCGTGACCTCTGTAACGGGAGGGCCCGTCCCGGTCTACTAACCTTGCGGCGTTCGGCGGGCAGCTCAGGGATGGTCAGACACCTGCCTTTGCAGCGGAAAACTTGCACCAAATTGTTTTCCTCTCTGGGGGGCTCCGGCAGGGCAATTCCCTTCTCAGCCTATTATATCTGCCATTATAACACGCCGAACGGCTCTGTCAAGGGGGAATTTATGGTTCGCAGCGGCCGCAGGGGCTGTAACCGGCGGCCACGGCTTCGGAGCGGCCGGAGAAGTAGATGCGGTTTTTCTCATCGGGCAGGCCGGAACAGCTGGTGCGGTGGAAAACATGGGAATTGATATTTCCGATATAGCCTTCCGCTTCTGTTTGGGCAGGATTCGTGTCGATACCGGCATTTTTCTCGGTGGTGAAGGAAAGATTTTTTCCGTCGCTGTGGCAGAGCACGGTGCCCTGCAGATCGGTGCGGTATACCGTCACATCCGCATCCCGAAAGCGGGAGAGGGTTTCGTGATGGGGATGGCCGTAGGAATTATCCGTTTCGCAGGAAATCACGGCATAGGAGGGGGCAACAGCGCGCAGGAAGGGATAGGTGGTGGAACCGGCGCTGCCGTGGTGACCGGCTTTCAGCACGGTGGCAGACACGTCATATCCGGTCTCCAGAATATCGGCCTCTTCTTCCCGGGCGGCGTCGCCGGTAAAGAGAAAGGATGTGCTGCCGTAGGTCAGCCGAAGCACCAGGGACATGTTGTTGGGATCATCGTCCTCGTAAACCGGGCCGACAAACTGAAACTCTGCATCGCCCAGGGGGTAACGGCTGCCCAGTTCCGGCACGGTGATGGCCTTGCCCTGGGCTTCCAGGGCCGATACAAAATCCCGGAAAAATTTGGTGTCGGAGGTTGTGGTGGAGCAGAACGCGGTATCTACGGCGGCATAGTGCAGGGCGCCGGGCAGGCCGCCCATATGGTCTTCGTGGGCATGGGTGCCCACTACATATTTTAGAGCGGAGATGTTTTGGGCTTCCAGATAGGTATAAAGCAAATCGGAATCGCCCACGTTGCCGCCGTCGATGAGCATGGCTTCTCCGCCGCAGGTGACCAGGGCGGCATCGGCCTGGCCCACGTCGATGAAATGAACGGTCAGTCCCTCGCCGTCGGGCAGAGGGGTGGAGGGGGCGTCGCTGCCGCTGCAGGCGGTCAGAGCCAGGGCGGCAAACAGGGCGCAGAAAAAGGGAACAATGGGTGCGAAACGTTTCATAGGGGAACTCCTTAAAATTCTTTTTCCAAGCGCCGCAGGCGCAGGACATAAATCGCATTGGACAGCAGGTAAAGGATGATCAGGGTGAAGAACGAGACCCGGTTCATGTACCCCAGCATGGCCAGGGCGACCAGGCCGATGCCGAAAAAGAGGTTCATGACCTCAAAGGCTGTGGCCATGGCGGCGTTGCGGAGGGCAATGTTGCGCTCGTCCCGCTCGTTGATTTCCTCTTCTTTGGTCTTTTTGGTAAATAATTCGACGCTGCCGCAAATGATCATGATAATGCCCAGAAAGCTGACGCCCCAGGGCACAAGATCGGGCCGGGCCAGGGGAATGGTCCAGCCGCGGCTGGCCAGGAAATACAGCACAATGCCCAGCAGCATGACACAAACACCGACAACCGTCAGGATCTGATACAATCGTTTTCTCATGAATAACACACCTCCATAGGGTCACAGTTTTTTTCCAGATGGCGGAATACGGCGATGTTCAGCAACAGGAACAGGCAGCCAGCAGCCGCATAGGCAATGCCCGCGTAAAGCGTTTGTTTTTTCATGGTGCATCCTCCTCGTAAATGAAAATATCTTCAATGCGCATATCGAAATAGCGGGCGATTTTGAAGGCCAGAAGGATGGAAGGGTTATAGCGGCCGTTTTCCAGGGAACCGATGGTCTGGCGGGAAACCTCCAGGGCTTCGGCCAGAGCTTCCTGCTTGATGCCCCGGGCCTTGCGAATTTCTTCCAGCCGGTTTTTCATGGCGCCACCTCCTATCTGATGGAAAGTTCGCTTTCCATATGCTGAGTATATCACAGAATTTGAAAATGTCAAGCAAACTTTCCATAAAAACAAAAAAAGACCGGAAAGCATTTCGCTTTCCGGTCGTGTTAAGCATCAGAGGGTCAGGATGCTGCGGAGTTTTTGAATTTCAGCCGCAGCACGAAGAGCACCGCCAACATCAGCGCAATGGCGATGGGCAGGGCGATCCATGCATTGGGCACAAAGCCTGCGATAAGATAACTCACAAAGGTCACCGCAGCCACGGTAACGGCGTAGGGCAGCTGTGTGGACACATGGTTGACATGGTCGCACTGGGCGCCGGCAGAGGCCATGATCGTGGTATCGGAGATGGGGGAGCAGTGGTCGCCGCAGACGGCGCCGGCCATGCAGGCGGAGATGCAGACAATGGAAAGGGGATTGTCCATGGGGAACACGCTCTGCACAATGGGGATCAGAATGCCGAAGGTGCCCCAGCTGGTGCCGGTGGCAAAGGCCAGGAAGCAGCCGATCAGGAACACGATGGCCGGCAGGAACATCTGCAGGCCGGTGGCATAGTTGTACACAAAGTCGGCCACGAAATATTTGGCGCCCAGAGAATCGGTCATGGCCTTCAGGCTCCAGGCGAAGGTCAGGATCAGAATGGCAGGCACCATGGACTTGAAGCCGTCGGGAATGCAGCTCATCATATCGCGGAACTTGATGGTGCGGCGGCAGAGGAAATAGATGAAGCTAATCACCAGGGCAAACGAAGCGCCCAGCATCAGGCCGACGGAGGCATCGGAGGCAGAGAAGGCGTCCACAAAGCCTGCGCCGGAGAAGAAGCCGCCGGAGTAAATCATACCGATGATGCAGCAGATGATCAAAGCCGCCACAGGCAGCACCAAATCCAGCACACGGCCCTTGTCCGAGGGCTTTTCTTCATCCATCATGGCATAGGGGTTGGAACCGGAGAACAAATCGCCGTCCCGCAGGGCGTTGCGTTCATAACGGGCCATGGGGCCAAAGTCGATTTTCAGCAGCGCTAGGCCCAGCATGGTTACAATGGTGAGCAGGGCATAGAAATTGAAGGGGATGGCGCGGATAAACAGGTTCAGGCCCTGCCCGTCTTCTGCAAAGGCGGCCACAGCGGCAGCCCAGGAGGAGATCGGCGCAATGATACAGATGGGCGCGGCAGTGGCGTCGATCAAATAGGCCAGTTTCACCCGGGAGATGCGGTGCTTATCTGCAATGGGCCGCATGACGGAGCCCACGGTCAGGCAGTTGAAATAGTCGTCAATAAAAATCAGACAACCCAGGATCACGGTGGTCAGCTGGGCTCCCACGCGGCTTTTGATATGGGTTTGGGCCCAGCGGCCGAAGGCCGCGCTGCCGCCCGCCCGGTTCATCAGGGCCACCATGGCGCCGAGGATCACCAGGAAAATCAGAATGCCCACATTATAGCTGTCAGCCAGAACGGAAACAATGCCGTCGGAGAATACATGGAGCACAGTGCCTTCAAAGCTGAAGTTGGCATACAGCAATCCGCCCACCAGAATACCAATGAACAGGGAGGAATAGACCTCCTTGGTGATGAGGGCCAGGCCGATGGCGATCACCGGCGGCAGCAGTGCCCAGATGGTATTGTAAAAGTGGCTGGGGGAAGCGATCTGGCCCGCGCCGGAACAGGTGGGGCAGAGGTTCTCGCCGCCGCAGGTTTCACAGGCCGGATCCAGGCCGCAGCACTCCATACAGGCGCCGATCCCGCCGCAGTCCGGGCAGTCGATCAGATTGGAAGAGCCGCTGCCGGCGGCAAAGGCAGTGGTGGACAGCAGGGCAACGATCAGAAAAACAGCGGCAAATAAAGGCAGAAACCGTTTCAGCGCATGATTCATGTCTGCTCACTCTCTCTTTTTTCAGTTTTTATACATTGAACAGGAATTCGATGATATCGCCGTCCTGCACCACATATTCTTTGCCTTCGCTGCGGTACAGGCCCCGGGCTTTGACTTCGGACATCTTGCCGCCGCATTCCATCAGTGTGTCAAAGTTGCAGACTTCGGCGCGGATAAAGCCGCGCTCAAAATCGGAGTGGATCTTGCCTGCGGCCTGGGGGGCCTTGGTGCCGCGCTTGATGGTCCAGGCACGGCATTCCTTTTTTCCGTCGGTCAGGAAAGAAATCAGGCCCAGCAGAGAATAGCTGGCGGCGATCAGGTTGTCCAGGCCGCTGGCTTCGATGCCCATTTCTGCCAGGAACTCGGCCTTTTCCTCGGGAGTGTATTCAGCGATGTCCTCCTCGGTTTTGGCGCAGATGGGAATGGCTTCGGCGCCTTCGGTTTTGGCGCGGGCCTTCACCAGGGGGAAGTATTTGTTGGTTTCAATGCCGTTCATCAGATCGTCCTCGCCCATGTTGCAGGCATAGATGATGGGCTTGGCAGACAGCAGGCCGATTTCCCGCAGGGCCAGAACCTGGGCTTCGTCATCCTCGTCAAATTCAAAGGTGCGGGCGCTCTTGCCCTCGCCCAGCCACTGGGCCAGGGGTTCCAGCCACTCCAGCTCGGCCTTGGCGGTTTTATTGCCGGTTTTGGCGGCCTTGGTCTGGCGGGTGATGCGGTTCTGGATCACCTCCAGATCGGACAAGATCAATTCCATATCAATGGCGTCGATATCGCCTTCGGGATCCACGCCCACGGGGACGTTCACATCGTCCACCACATGGACGATATTATCGTCGTCAAAGCAGCGCACCACATGGACAATGGCGTCGCATTCACGGATGTGGCCCAGGAATTTGTTGCCCAGGCCGGCGCCCTTGGCGGCGCCCCGCACCAGGCCGGCGATATCTACGAATTCGATGACCGCGTTGGTTTTTTTGTCGGGATCCCAAATTTCGCACAGCTTGTCCAGCCGCTGATCCGGCACGGGAACGATGCCGGTGTTGGGCTCGATGGTGCAGAAGGGATAGTTTGCCGCCTGGGCATTTTTGGTGTTGGTAATGGCGTTGAACAGGGTACTCTTGCCCACATTGGGCAGGCCCACGATTCCTAATTTCATATATCTCTACATCTCCTTAAAAAATGCTGTATTTACAAGGCTTTTCGCACTTTGGCGTTTTGGCTGCTACGCCATTTTTACGCCATTTACGCATTGACTTGTATTGGGTTACATCAACATACGCTGCTGAGCTGAAATTGCTTGACCGCCTGATCCAGCGTTTCATCAGTCACATGGACATATCGATCCATTGTAGTCTTGATGCTGGCGTGCCCCAGCAGCTTTTGCAGCACTTTCGGCTGCATTCCGCTTTCAATCGCACGGGTTGCATAGGTGTGGCGCAGCGCGTGCATACAAAAGCGGTTGATCCCCGCTTCATCGCAAAGCTTATAGAGGTGGGTATCATAGGAACTGTTTTTCGCCGGTTCCCCTGTGCGCCAGTTGATAAAGACCAGATCACGCATCACAAGCCGGGAAGTAACGCCGGTACGCCTGTCCATATATTCCAGCGTTTGCGACAGCAGCGGGGATTCTTTTCTGTCGCTCCGGCTATCCCATACCTCTTTCAGAATGTCATACGCTTTATCCGTCAATGGAATGGTGCGATAGCTCTGCTGAGTTTTGGGTGGACCGGCACGCCAAACTTTCTGTGCGTGACGAAACTCCAATGTCTTGTTTACCGTAAGCGTCCGGCGCTCAAAGTCGATGGCATCCCATGTTAAGCCAATCATTTCCCC
>CALDMR010000016.1 GCA_937915065.1 uncultured Clostridia bacterium | reverse complement strand
TGACCGGCATCGTGCTGACCAAGCTGGACGGCACGGCCAAGGGCGGCATTGTGGTGGCTATCGCAAAGGAGCTGCAGGTGCCGGTGAAATATATCGGCGTGGGCGAGGGGATGGAGGATCTCAAGCCCTTTGACGCGGAGGAATACGTCCGCGAACTGGTGTGAGGTATGATAACGGTTTTTAATCGCAGGGAGCTGATCACACTCTCATCGCAGCAAAAGCTCTTTGCTGTGCGGCAGGCCCTGTGGGATGCAGACATTGATTCGCAAACCGGGATCCCCGGCATGCTGGGTTTTGGCGACCGCCAGTTCATTGAAATGCCGGGTGTGAATTATGATGCGCTGTATACCTATATTGTATATGTGCATAAGAAAGATCTGCACCGCGCGGTCGAGGTGCTTCAAAGTGTGCAGCAGCATTGGTAATCGGGGAAGAAGGTATGATACGATGAACAGAATCGACGGAAGAATGTTTGATGAACTGCGCAGCGTGAAAATCACGCCGGGCTTTGCGGAATTTGCCGAGGGCAGCGTTTTGATTGAGTGCGGACACACCAAGGTGCTCTGCTGCGCCAGTGTGGAGGATCGGGTTCCGCCCCATGTTCCCATGGGCGAAGGATGGATCACGGCGGAATATTCCATGCTGCCCCGGGCCAACCGGGAACGCAGCAGACGGGATGTGTCCAAGCTGAAGCTCAGCCCCCGCAGTGCGGAGATCCAGCGCCTGGTGGGCCGCAGCCTGCGGGCCGCCGTGGATCTGAAAAAGCTGGGGGAGCATACCATTACCATTGACTGCGACGTGCTCCAGGGCGATGGCGGCACCCGAACGGCTTCCGTGACCGGCGGCTATCTGGCGCTGGCTTTGGCCTGCCGCAAACTTCTGGAAGAGGGGCTGATTGCGCAGGATCCGATGCTGGGCTATGTGGCCGGCGTGTCGGCGGGCATTGTGGATGACCGGGCGCTGCTGGATCTGTGCTACAGCGAGGACAGCAGGGCCATGGTGGATCTGAACTGTGTGATGAATGACCGGGGAGAACTGATCGAGCTGCAGGGAACCGGCGAAGGCCGCGCTTTCACTGTGGGAGAGCAGCAGGATCTGGTGCGCCTGTGCGCCAAGGGTGTGGATGAATTGATCGCCATTCAAAAAGAGATCCTGCAAAAATAAGCAGATGATGCCAAAAAGATACATTTTACCGATAAAAAGAAAGGAAACAGAAGCGACGCAATGAAGATTGTTTTAGCATCCCATAATCCGGGAAAAATGAAAGAAATGAGCACGATTCTGGCCCGTTACGGCGTGGAACTGGTGCTGCAAAGCGAACTTGGTATGAATATTGAGGTGGAGGAAACGGGCGTTACCTTTCGGGAAAACGCACTACTGAAGGCCCACGCGGTGATGAAGGCCACGGGGATGCCCGCCATTTCCGATGATTCCGGCTTGATGGTGGATGCGCTCAACGGCGCGCCCGGTGTGTATACTGCCCGATACGGCGGCGAAGGCTTGACGGATGTGGACCGTTATCATCTGCTGCTGAGCGCGCTGGTGGGACAAACCAACCGTGCCGCCCACTTTTACAGCTGCATCGCCTGCGTGTTCCCCACCGGAGAAACGCTGACGGCGCAGGGCGTGTGCGACGGTACCATCGCCTTTGCCCCCATCGGGGAGGACGGCTTCGGCTACGATCCGATTTTCTTTGTGCCGGCGCTGCGCAAGACCTTTGCCCAGATGACGCCGGAGGAAAAGAACACGGTGTCCCACCGCGCCAAGGCCCTGGCGGCCTTCCGCAACGAATTTGAAAAATATTGCAGGGAGAAGAATATTCATGTTGACAAGTAAACAGAGAGCTTATCTGCGGGGCATGGCCAATACGCTGGACAGCGTGCTGCAGGTGGGAAAAGATGGTATTTCCGATAATTTGATCGCTCAGGCCGACGGCGTGCTGGAGAAGCGGGAACTGATCAAGGGCAATGTGCTGGAGAACAGCCTGCTGTCTGCCCGGGAGGCTGCCGAGGCCCTGGCCACGGCGACCCACAGCGAGGTGGTGCAGGTCATCGGCGCCCGCTTTGTGCTGTTCCGCGTGCAGCAGGATAAGAATAAGCGGAAGATCGAGCTGCCTAAAACCAAGAAGAAATAAAAGAGGGAGATCCTATGCGAATCGGCATATACGGCGGGACGTTTAACCCGCCCCACATCGGCCATGTGCATGCAGCCCGGGAGGCTGCCCGCATGCTGGAACTGGACCGGCTTTTGATCATCCCCGATAATGTGCCTCCCCATAAAGAACTGCCGGCAGGGTCGCCTGCCAACGGGCAGCGCCTTGAGATGGCGCGCCTGGCGTTTGGCGCGATTCCCTGTGCCGAGGTGTCGGACATGGAACTGTGCCGGGCGGGGAAAAGCTACAGCGCAGACACGGTTCGCCAGGTTCATGAGCAGTATCCGGAAGCGGAGCTTTGGCTGCTGATGGGCAGCGACATGCTGGAGATCTTTCACCTGTGGCATGCGCCGGAGGAGATCGTCCGGTATGCCAAGCTGGCAACCTTTGCCCGGGGTGATGCGGGAGAACAGGCCATGTTTGATCAAATGATCCCGCTGCTGAAACAGAATTTCGGCGCGGAGATCACGCTGATCCCCATGCAGACGCTGCCGGCGTCCTCCACGGAGATCCGGCAGCTGGCAGCCCAGGGAAAGGCAGAGGAATTGCTGCAGGAGCAGGTGCTGGGCTATATTCTGCGGGAAGGATTGTACGGCGCCCAAACCGATTTGAAGCACCTTTCGCCGGATGCGCTGCGGCCCATTGCCATGTCCTATCTCAAATACCGGCGCATGGCCCATGTGCGGGGAACGGAGGAAGAAGCCGTCCGCCTGGCAGAGCGCTATGGCGCGGATGTGACAGAGGCCCGCGTGGCGGCGCTGCTCCACGACTGCACAAAAAAACTGGACATGGAGGAACAGCTGGCCCTGTGCGAAAAATACGGCGTGAAGCTGGACACGGTAGAGCAGAAAACCCTGAAGCTGCTCCATGCAAAAACCGGCGCGGAACTGGCGCGGGATGTATTCGGCGTGAGCAATGCGGTGTACGAGGCCATCAAGTGGCACACGACGGGCAAGGCGGATATGACGCTGCTGGAAAAAGTGCTCTACCTGGCCGACTATATCGAACCCACCCGGGATTTTCCCGGCGTGGAAGCGCTGCGCAAAACGGTATACGAGGATCTGGATGCAGGCCTGGCCATGGGCCTGGCCATGACTGTGGAGGAAATGGAGGAATTGGGCAGCCCGGTTCATGAAAAAACGCTGGAAGCCCTGCATTTTCTGAAAGGATACTGAATTATATGGGATTTGAAAAGAAAAAGGGCGGCGTCCATGAAGCCCCTGCCGCCCCAAAAGCGAAGAAACAGAAAAAGAAGCTGACGCCCAAACAGAAAAAGCAGCGGATTTTGATTGTGGTGCTGGCCGTGGCCGCGGCGGTGCTGTGTATTGCGGCGGCGGTGGTGGCTTTTTTCCAGCGGCCTGAGCTGCCCGACCCCGGCATGAAGGAAGAATCTTTCGGCGAGCTGACGGGGCCCAAATTGTCCGGAGACCGGAAAGAGGACTTTTTTACCTTTTTGGTGATCGGCCGCGACACAGGCGGCGGCGGCAACACCGATACGGTGCTCTTGGCCGCTTACGATGTGAAGAATCAAGAGATGAACGTGATGAGCATTCCCCGTGATACCATGGTCAATGTGAACTGGGATGTGAAAAAGATCAACTCTGTGTACAACTTTAACGGCGGCGGAGATGAAGGTATTCAGGCGCTGTATAAAGAAGTGAGCGAACTGGTGGGCTTTGTGCCCGATTACAGTGTTGTGGTGGAATGGGCGGCTGTGGGCGAACTGGTCAACGCCATCGGCGGCGTGTGGTACGATGTTCCCCGGGACATGGACTATGACGATCCTGGGCAGGATCTGCATATCCATGTGAAAAAAGGCTACCAGAAACTGAACGGCGAGCAGGCCATGGGCGTGGTGCGTTTCCGCGAAGGCAAAAACGGCTATGCCACTGGTGATTTGGGCCGGATCGAAACCCAGCAGGGATTTTTGAAAGCCCTCGTCGAGCAGTGCCTCCAGATCGATAAGATGACGAAGGTCTTTGAATACGCCCGCATCTTTACCGAGCAGGTGACCACTGACCTGACCATCAATAACATGGCCTGGTTTGGCCAGCAGGCGATTTTCGGCGGGTTGAGCAGCGAAAATGTGAACTTTATTACGATGCCCTGCTCGACCAAAAGCGTGTGGAGCCGCAGCTATCATGCCAACCTGAGCTATGTGGTGCCCAGTGTGGACGAACTGGTGCAGGTGGTCAACGAGAGTTTTAATCCCTATCTGGATGAGCTGACCGCTTCGGAATTGGATATTATGTATGTCAACTCCAACGGTACCATTGGCTGCACTTCCGGCCGCCTGCAGGACAGCAAGGCGAACGCCTCCATGGGCAGCCGGCCCAGCAGCGGCCATACGCAGACGGTGGATCCCAATACCACCAAGCCTGTGGAGCCGGATGTGCCTGTGGAGCCGGAGCAGCCTACAACGCCTGTGGATCCCGGTACAACGGATCCCGGTACCACTGATCCGGGCACCACCGATCCGGGAACGACGGATCCCGGTACTACCGATCCCGGCACTACCGATCCCGGCACCACTGACCCGGGGACGACGGATCCCGGCACCACGGATCCCGGCACCGACCCCGGTACGCCGGACGGCGGCGCTGTGGACGGAACAACTGAAACTGCATCCGCGGATAACGCGGCATAACAACAGAAAAGGAGTAGCATATGACACCTTATGAAATGGCCGAAGTGGCCGTCAAGGCGCTGGATGCGCGCCGTGCAAAGGAGATCCGCCTGCTGAAAACGACGGATGTTACCTCCCTGGCAGATTACTTTGTGATCTGTTCCGGTACCTCCAATACCCAGATCAAGGCGTTGACCGAGTCTGTGGAGGAAGCCATGAAAAATGCGGGCGAGATGCCCAGCCACATTGAGGGCCATCGCGAGGGCACCTGGGTGCTCAGCGATTACGGCTGCGTGGTGGTACACATCTTTTCCCCTGAGGCCCGGGAGTTTTACGATCTGGAGCGGCTGTGGAGCGACGCTGAAGAAGTGGATATCTCCGCGCTGGTTACACGGGATTGAATCTGAAGCACAAAAAGCCGTCCGAAGGACGGCTTTTTGCGTATCAATGCGCGGTTTGGGCAGAAACAGTGGCGAAGATCTATAAAAACGGACAAAAGCCTTGAAAATCAAGCGCAATCCCGATATAATATGAGGGCTGTTTGAATCTTTTGCGCCCCGGCGGGGGCGATACTATAAACGGAAAGTGTGATAGCTTTGAAGTACGAGTTTACAAACATCGAAAAGAAATGGCAGAAAAAATGGCTGGAGGAAAAGACCTATGCTGCCTCCAACCACAGCGATAAGCCCAAGTTCTATGCGCTGGTGGAGTTCCCCTATCCTTCCGGACAGGGCCTGCATGTGGGCCACGCCCGGCCCTATACGGCCATGGACGTGGTGGCCCGCAAAAAGCGGATGGACGGCTATAATGTCCTCTTCCCCATGGGATATGACGCGTTTGGCCTGCCCACAGAGAACTACGCCATCAAGAACCATATTCACCCCGCCAAGGTGACCCACGATAATATCCGGAATTTCCGCGCCCAGCTGCAGATGCTCGGCTATTCCTTTGATTGGGATCGGGAGATCAATACCACCGATCCTGACTACTACAAATGGACCCAGTGGATCTTCCTGCAGCTCTTCAAAAAGGGTCTGGCTTATAAGACCACCATGCCTGTGAACTGGTGCACTTCCTGTAAATGCGTCCTGGCCAACGAGGAAGTGGTGGAGGGCGTGTGCGAGCGCTGCGGCGCTCCTGTGATCCGTAAGGAGAAGAGCCAGTGGATGCTGAAGATCACCGAATATGCCCAGCGCCTGATCGATGATCTGGATGGCCTGGACTTCATCGAGCGGGTCAAGACCCAACAGAAGAACTGGATCGGCCGCTCCACCGGCGCGGAGGTCACCTTCAAAGCCACCACCGGCGAGGATATTGTGGTGTTTACCACCCGGCCCGACACCCTGTTCGGCGCCACCTATATGGTGCTCTCTCCGGAGCATGAGCTGGTGAAGAACTGGCTGGAGGGCGGAAAGCTGAACAATGCCGGGGATGTGACAGCCTATCAGAAAGCTGCTGCTTCCAAGTCCGACCTGGAGCGCACGGAACTGAACAAGGAAAAGACCGGCGTCCGGCTGGACGGCGTGCGGGGCATCAACCCTGTCAGCGGCAAGGAGATCCCCATTTTCATTTCCGACTATGTCCTGTCCACCTATGGTACCGGCGCCATCATGGCTGTGCCCGCCCATGATGACCGCGACTGGGAATTTGCCAAGAAGTTTGGCTGCGAGATCATCGAGGTGGTCTCCGGCGGTGAAGATGTGCAGAAAGCCGCCTTCACAGCCAAGGACGAAACCGGCATTCTGGTCAACTCTGACTTCCTCAATGGTATGACGGTGAAGGACGCGATTCCCGTCATTACCCAGTGGCTGGAAGAAAAGGGGATCGGCCATGCCAAGGTGAACTACAAGCTGCGGGACTGGGTGTTCTCCCGTCAGCGCTATTGGGGCGAACCCATCCCCATGGTGTACTGTGAAAAGTGCGGCTGGCAGCCCCTCGGCGAGGATCAGCTGCCCCTGCTGCTGCCTGAAGTGGAGTCCTACGAGCCCACTGACGACGGCGAAAGCCCCATTTCCAAGATGACCGACTGGGTGAATACCACTTGCCCCTGCTGCGGCGGCCCCGCCAAGCGCGAGACCGATACCATGCCCCAGTGGGCCGGCTCCTCCTGGTACTTCCTGCGCTATATGGATCCCCACAACGACAAGGCCCTGGCGTCCAAAGAAGCGCTGGACTACTGGAGCCCCGTGGACTGGTACAACGGTGGTATGGAGCATACCACGCTCCACTTGCTCTACAGCCGGTTCTGGCATAAGTTCCTTTATGACATCGGCGTGGTACCCACCAAAGAGCCCTATCACAAGCGCACCAGCCACGGCATGATCCTGGGCGAAGGCGGCGAAAAAATGAGCAAGAGCCGCGGCAATGTGATCAACCCCAACGATGTGGTGGCCCAGTATGGCGCGGATACCATGCGCATGTATATCATGTTCATCGGCGACTTTGAAAAGGCAGCTGCCTGGAGCGATAATGCGGTGAAGGGCTGCAAGCGCTTTTTGGATCGAGTGTGGAATCTGCACGAAGGCGAGGTCGCCGAGGGCGAGGTTTACAGCGCCAAGAATGAGAGCGCGATCCATAAGACCATCAAAAAGGTATCTGACGACATTGAAAACATGAAGTTCAATACCGCCATTGCCGCCCTGATGGCCCTGGTGAACGACTTCTATCAGAATGGTGTGAACAAGGCTGATTTGAAGGCCCTGCTGCTGATGCTGTCTCCCTTTGCGCCCCATATCGTGGAGGAAATGTGGGAGCATTTGGGCTTTGCTGCCGAGGGTATGGCATGCCAGCAGTCCTGGCCCGTTTATGACGAAAGCAAGACGGTGGATGCCGAAGTCACCATTGCCGTGCAGGTCTGCGGCAAGATGAAGACCACCGTGCAGGCCCCTGTGGACAGCAGCGAAGACGCTGTGCTGGCCATTGCGCAGGCCGACGGCAAGGTGGCCAAAGCCATCGAAGGCAAAAATCTGGTGAAGGTCATTTATGTGAAGAACCGATTGATCAACCTGATTGCAAAATGATGACAAAAGCGGATATTCTTGTCGTATCAAGACTTTGTGGCGGGAAATTGCTTTCAAGTCTTGACAAACGCATAGGGTATTTGTATAATACTACTGTTAAAGCCATACGAATGGCCCTTAAGTGCTGTTTTTGGCAGCACCTTGGAGGGAGGGAAAACAATGTCTGAGATCCGCGTTAAGGAAGGCGAGTCCTTGGAAAACGCTCTGAAGCGTTTCAAGCGCAGCTGTGCTAAGTCCGGCGTGCTGGCCGAGGTCCGCAAGCGCGAGTGTTATGAGAGCCCCAGCGTCAAGCGCCGCAAGAAGTCTGAGGCCGCTCGCAAGAATAGAAACAAGAGATATTATTGATTTTTGTTCTGTCAAAAATGCCCTGTACAATGCTGTACAGGGCATTTTTTGTTTTCCGTGGGCTGTCAGCGCAGCTGGGGCAGCAGATCCTCCACCTCGGAACAAAGCAGAAAGGCCCAGCGCAGATCCATGTTTTTTCCCATGTTCAGTTTGAATCGGATCGTGTCGGCATCATCAAACAGCACAAAATGGGCGCTGCCATCTTTGTGATAAGTAAAGTATTTGGCCCCCAGCTCGTGGGAGAAGAAGACGCTGGGCGATACTTCGGCCCACAGGGTGCGGAAATCGTCGGCGCTGAGGGAAGTGCCTTCCCCGGTGGGGGAGGGCAGCAGAAAGTCCATGCGCAGGCGCTCAATGTCCAGCGCCACCCGCTGCCGCCCGAAGGCGTGACAGGCGTCGGCGAGCATGGTGCTGAGGGTGCCGCCGGAAAGGGCTGTGTTGATGAGAACATAGGCGGTGGGCACATGGCGGCCATAGGCAGAGGAGACAAAAAGTTTTTTGCTGTTGCGGTGGAGCAGGGGCCCCAGCTCCTCCAGCAGGGCAAGGCGGTCGGGCGTGGTATTTTGGCCGAAATCGGCGGCCACGCCTTCATATCCCCGGTTGCTGCATTCCCGCAGGATCTCGCGGCACAGGGCAGAGCTTTCGCGGATGGGCGGCGGATTCAGATCGCACAGGGCCAGCAGGCCGCTCTGGGCCTGGCGCGACAGGGTGCGGCGGTGCAGATGCTGATCCTGGCCGATTTGATATGCGGCGTGGGACAGGCGGTAGTTGCCTCCGGCGGCCGGTCCGTATTGCTCCGGCGTAACGGTCATATAAAGCTGCAAAGTAGACTCCCCCTTGTTTCAACATACGATCGGTGTTATACTGAATGCGGTGAGCAAACCATACCTTGTCACCACATTATGTTCTCAAGGAGACGTTTATGAGTTTTTTGCTGTTTCCGGATCTGCTGTTTGACCGGTTTGATGAACTGACGCCGGAGTACCTGGCGAAAAAGGGCGTAAAGCTGCTGCTGTGTGATCTGGACAATACCCTGGCCCTCCACGAGACGGCGCGGCCCACGGACGCTGTGCGTGCCTGGGTCAAAGCCGTGACGGATGCGGGCATCGGCGTGATGATCGTATCCAACAACCGCTCCCCCGCCCGGGTGGAGGCCTATTGCCATGATCTCGGGATTCCCTATGTGGGCCATGCCGGGAAGCCAAAGCGGGGGAAAATGCTGGAGGCCATGGGCCGCTTCGGCGTGCAGCCGGGGGAAACGGCCCTGCTGGGCGACCAGATTTTTACCGATGTGCTGGGCGCCCGCCGCTGCGGCTTCCAGTCCTTTTGCGTGGAGCCTGTCTGCGGCCGCGACAGCCTGTGGCACTGGACGGCTTATTGGCTGCAAAATCCATTCCGCGTGACGGCCCGGCGCCGGCGGAAACGGGAGAAAGAGCAGGGAGAGTGACTCACTGGCTGCCGGGATAAAAAGACAGCAGCCCCTTTCCAAGCAGAAAAAAGCGCAGCTTCCAAGAAACTGGAAGCTGCGCTTTTTGTTGTGAAGCAGACTTACAAGCGGGCGGTTTTCACCGACGCGTGGGCATTGTGCAGGGCGGCTTGGGTAAATACGCCCTTGCTGAGCAGCTGCTGCTCCAGGGGTGTGCTGCTGCCGGCCACGGGAGTGGAGAGGGCGTAGTAGGAAATATACACCAAGTGGGCCCGCAGGAGTGTTGAGGGGTTCAGCAGGTCGTATTCCCGGGCAGTCAGCAGCCCGGCGGCTTTGGCGTCGCTGAGGGTTGTGCTCAGATCTGTGTGGGCCGTGGAGCTGTAGCGCAGCGCGCGCATGACAAACTCCACATATTCTTTGGCGGTGATCACCCGGGCGGAAGCAAATTGATTGTTTTCCACGCCGTTGCTATATCCTTTTTCGTAAGCATAGGCCACATACCGGTCGGCCCAGCGGGGGACGTCGCTGAAGGGGTGCTTGGCGGTGGAAGCCAGGGCGGCGTTCTCCTCGCCCAGCAGCCGGATGAACATGACCACGGCTTCGATGCGGGTGGGCTGGATCTCCAGGTCGTAGCCGCTGCCGAAACCGGTGCCGGTGCCTTGCAGCAGGGACAGGGATTTCAGCGCGTCGGCCATGGCGTTGTAGTCCGGCGTGCTGCTGGTGGTCACAGAGACGGCGCCATTGCAGGAAATGACGGCGGTGGGGGAAGTGACGGTAAAGCGGGCAGTCGTATCTTCGCCCACAAGATAGCGGGCGTTGACGGCCAGAGCGGCGCCGTTGGCGGTTTCTTTTCCGGCAGTGGCGTCGATCACTGCGCCGCCGGAGAATGAAACAGATACGCGGCC
>CALDMR010000015.1 GCA_937915065.1 uncultured Clostridia bacterium | reverse complement strand
GGGCACCGGTCAGCCCGCCGTTTTCTTTGATGAAGTCGCTTTCCGCATCCTTGAAAATCACGGCATCCCCCTGAAAGAGGCCTATAACTGGTCTGTCGGCGGTTGCATTGAGCCCCATTTGCCCGGAAAATATCATATGTGGTCCGAAGGCTGCCGCTACAGCTTTCCGATTGCTGTAGAATGGGCACTTTTCAATGGCTACACGCATTATTGGAAACGGGATATTGGCCTAAAAACCGGAGATCCCCGTGCTTTTGACACCTATGAAAAATTTGAAAATGCCGTAAAGGATCAATTAGCTTATCAAATTAAAATTTGCGTAGAGAGCGTACACCTTTCTGAACGCGCTCACAGAAAACGTCTGCCCAAAACTGTTCGCTCTATCCTGACAGAGGGGTGCTTGGAGAAAGGAAAAGACTGCCTGATGGGTGGTGCGCTGTTCAACAATGGCCCAGGTCTGGAAACCACAGGCGTGGCAGACTTGGCCGACTCTATGGCCGCGGTGAAAAAATTAGTCTATGAAGATCGCATTTTTTCTATGGAACAACTTGTTGCCATGTTAGACCAGAATTTTGAGGGTTATGAAGCAGAACGGCAGATGCTGATTAACCGCGCCCCAAAATACGGAAACGGTGACTCCTATGTCGATACCATTGCTAAAGAAATGATGGACTTCGTCGCAGCAATCACCATGTCTTACCGGAATGCCCTGGGCTATCACTTTGTAACTGGCAATGTGCCGGCCACAGCAAACGTCCCCCACGGCGAGGTTACAGGGGCACTGCCATCTGGACGCAAAGCAGGTACGCCCTTGGCCGATGGCATTTCCCCCTTTAGCGGCTATGACAAAAATGGCCCTACAGCAATTTTGCACTCTGTTTGTACACTGGATGTAACCAAAGCTGCCTGCGGCAATCTGCTAAATATGAAGCTAAGCCCTTCCCTTCTGAATAGCGAACAGGATAAACGCAATTTTATTGCCCTGCTACGCACCGAAGGTGCTTTGGGCGGTTACCATGTACAATTCAATGTGGTTTCCAATGAAACTCTGCGAGATGCCCAAAAGCACCCTGAAAATTACGGTGATCTGTTGGTTCGCGTAGCAGGCTACAGTGCGTACTTTGTGGAACTGCGCCCCGACGCACAGCAGGCCATTATCGACCGTTCGGAATTGAGCACCTGGTAAAAATCATACAATTCCTAAAGCTGGCATCTCTGCGCCATGATCTGAGCAAATACCTTTTTTGTTGTTTCTTTCTAATTACCTCTTTTTATGGTGGGGCACAGAAATCATTCTTATGGTTTTCGTGCCCCGCCGCACTCTATCCCGGATTCAGTAAAAGCCCCTACCAAAATGCATGCAAGATAACAGATAACATATTATAATCCAACCATATTTTCAAAATCCCCCAGCGCAGCTGACAGCTTTGATGCGCTATTACCAAACGGCGGCTTGCATTGATGATATGCTCCCTTTAAAGTAGACAGCGGAAAAACAAAGCTGTCGAAACGGAGG
>CALDMR010000014.1 GCA_937915065.1 uncultured Clostridia bacterium | reverse complement strand
CCTGTTCCTGAAGCGGCTGACGGATATCCTGATCTCGCTGACCGCCCTTGTGGTGCTCAGCCCGGTGATGCTGGTGGTGGCCATTGCCATCAAGGCCTATGACCGGGGACCGGTGTTGTATTCTCAAGTGCGCCTGACCAAAGATGCCAAGGAATTCCGCATTTACAAGTTCCGCTCCATGCGGACGGATGCGGAGAAGGACGGGGTGGCGGAGATCGCCGCCCAGTACGAGCAGGAGATGCCGGAGTTTGCCTTGCGGCTTCAGGCGAAGGCCGGTCTGACGGGGTATGCGCAGGTGTACGGCAAGTATAACACCACCCCCTATGACAAGCTGCAGATGGATCTGATGTACATCGCCCACCCCAGCATCGTGGAGGATGCGAAGATCATGCTGGCAACGGTGAAGATCCTGTTCATGCCCGAATCCACCGAAGGCGTGGAGGAAGGCCAAATCACAGCTGGCTGAGCGGATCATATATGCCGCCGGTCAACGGGGAAAAGCTATGGCAACAAAGTATAGGAGAGGGATAGGTAGTGAAGAAAGTTATATTTGTAGCAACGGTGGTTAAGACACATATCATGGAGTTCCACATTCCTTATTTACAGATGTTTCAAGAAATGGGGTGGGAGACGGCAGTCGCTGCACGGAATGACTATGAAGATCCGTCAGACTGTGCCATTCCAAACTGTGACCGATACTATGATGTTCCTTTCGAACGAAATCCGCTGAAACCCGAAAATCTGATATCATTCATTGTCATACGCCGGTTGGGGCGATGTTGGCGCGCTTAGCGGCGCGAAATTCGCGAAGAAGAGGGACAAAAGTGATTTACACAGCACATGGCTTCCATTTTTATAAGGGGGCGCCGATAATAAATTGGCTTGTGTATTATCCGGTCGAAAAATGGCTTGCGAGATATACGGATGTGCTTATCACGATTAATAAAGAGGATTATGAGAGAGCAAAGTCTTTCAAAGCGGGAAAGGTTTGCTATGTACCGGGCGTGGGCGTTGATTTGAAAAAATTCAGTGTTGGTTATGTAGATAGAGACGAAAAACGCGAGAAAATTGGAGTGAAAAAAGATGATTTTGTTCTGCTTTCTGTTGGCGAACTGATTCCTCGAAAGAATCATGAGATCGTTATTCGGGCATTGGGTGTTTTAAAACAGAAAGGGCAGATGGATCGTATTTCGTATGTTATTTGCGGTTGTGGTACATGTGAAGCAAATTTGAAGAAATTAGCCAATGAATTAGATGTGGCCGACCATATTCATTTCATGGGATACCGCAGCGATATTTCCGAAATATGTAATTGTGCGGATTTGTTTGTATTCATGTCACACCAAGAGGGGCTGCCGGTGGCGGTGATGGAGGCAATGGCATGTGGATTGCCGGTGATTTGTTCGAATATTCGAGGAAACACGGATTTGATCCATGACGGGGATACGGGCATTATATCTCCATTCGACCACATAGAATTGGCGGAAAAAATAATGTATATGGCTGCGGACAAGGGAAGAAGAGAACGCATGGCGCACAGAGCAAAAGAAGAAGTAGAGAAGTTCAGTCTGTGCCATGTTACGGAGTGTATGAGAGAGATCTATGGCAAAGCAGCCGGTGCTGATGGGGTGGTAGGATGAAAATCGCTCTTTTAATGCAGAGCGCAGCAAATGGCGGCGTTCAACGCGTCATGATAAATCTGGCACATGGCATGATTGAACATGGTGCGGAAATTGATTTTCTAATTGCAGATGCGACCGGTGAGATGATGGATGCGATTCCGAAAGAATGCAGCATCTATGACTTCCAGCGGAGACGGTATCACGGCGACCTCAAGGTCCTGCTGTCCATGCCACCTATAATCAAGTATATGCAAAAGCATAAGGACTCAGTATATATTGCAGCTCCGGGGTTGGCGTGTACAGTTTTTGCTTTTCTCAAGATTTTTTTCCGCAACAGGAAAGTGATGCTCATCAATGACAATAAATGCTCACTCTTGCTGAATGGACGGATGTATCACAAAATCGTGTATTATGTAAATAAAGCACTATATCCATTGGCGGATAGAGTGATCGCCGCACACCGTCCTGCACTGGATGATATTGTCAAGAACTACTCCATTAAGAGCAGCAATGCGTGTATGATTTATCATCCACTGATTGATATCAATGCGGTAAAAGCACAACAGCCGGAGCGGGAACATCCGTATATTTCATCTCGAAAAGAAGGCGAGAAGATCCTTCTTGCGGTTGGAAGGTTGGTTCCGGAGAAGGGCTTTGAGCATTTGATTGATGCGGTGGAGATCCTGAATCAGGGGGCTGGGGTAAAGCTGATTATCCTTGGAGACGGTCCGGAGCGGGAGCGACTGGAAAATAGGATCAAGGAGAAGGGACTCGGTGAATGTATTGATTTGTATGGTTATACGGATCGCGTTTATTCCTTTATGAAAAGTGCAGATTTGTATGTTTTATCATCCACTCAGGAAGCGTTCGGAAATGTGCTTATCGAGGCAATGGCCTGTGGACTGCCCTGCGTTGCAACGGATTGTGACAGCGGTGGGCCGAGAGCAATTATGGAACAGTCAGGCTGCGGGAAATATGGGGTCATGTGCGCGAAAGATGATGCCAATGCCTTGGCGGATGCCATCCGGACTGCACTTGATACGAAATTTGACAAGGATGACTTAGCAAATAAATCAAAACAATTTGAGGTGGGATACTCCGCAGGCAAGTATTTGGATACAGCAAAAGGAATTGGATCATGATAGAAAAATATTCAAAGCGTACGGCACCGCTCATCATGGCGGGGG
>CALDMR010000013.1 GCA_937915065.1 uncultured Clostridia bacterium | reverse complement strand
TCATCGCCGGCGTTCTCCTTCAGCAGCTTCACGGATTTATCCCGGGCCTCCTGCCGGTTCAGCCGCGCCGTATCAAAATAGCTCTTTTTGGCGCCGAAGGCTTCCGCGCCTTCCTCCTGCCCCTCGTCGCCGGCGGAGTCCATATCTCCGGCCTGGCCGCTGACCAGGGCGGATTCTCCCAAAATCTTACCCACATCGGCGGCGCTCTGGGAATAATTCCAATTCAGATAAGCCGCCGCGCTGACAAACAGCACCACCGTTAAAATCATCAAATTCCGTTTCATTCGTTTTTGCATATTCCTCTTCCCCTTTACTTTTAAGATACGCTGCGCTTGACCACAGAAATACGATCGGTTCCCAATCCGGTCAGCGCCGCTACCGCTTCTTTCACTTTCAGCACGGTTCCCGGGTTTCCGGCGCCATCACAGACCACCAGCGCGCCGATGTAGTCCGGATAGATCTCTTGAGTCCGCAAGGCTTCCTGACCACTGCCGCTGCGGTTCAGCAGTACGGTTTCAGCCGAAGCGCTGTACTCTTCCGGCGCTTCAGCGCTGCCGCTGCTGGAGATCTCCCGGTTTTCCTGATACAGATAACGGCTGCCGGACGCCGCGGTGAGCATCACCCGGGCCTTTCCCACCCCCTCCGTTTCAGAGAGCAGCCGTTCCATTTCTCCCTGGATCTGCTGCAAAGAATATCCCGCCTGCGCCGCCCCGGCGGTCTCCGCCCCCTGTTTTTCGCCTCCGAACGGCGGCAGCAGCATCAGCCCCGCCCCCACGGCGATCATCAGCAAAACATATTTGTACTTCGCCGCCAGAGGCAGCAGCCCCTGCACCGTTTTCACAGAATTCTCCTTCATTTCCATCACCCCGCTTCTTTGTCCTGCCAGGTCTGCCGCTCCTGACGGATTCCCAGTTCCTCTTCGATCTGCGCAGCCAGCGCAGCATGGTAAGGAATGTCCATCTGCACCGCATCCGGACGGGACAGCCCATCTTCTGCCGGGGACAGACTGACCTTTGGACAAGCTTCCAACCCCAATTCCCGGGCCGCCCCTTCAATATATGCTTCACTTTGCTCCTTTATGAGCGCGCTCAGGGCATCTTCCTGATTTTTCCGATACTCCTGCTCCTTCTCCGCTATCCGGTCAAAATATGTTTCCAGCGAAAACTCCCATTCCCCCGGGCGAAGATGCCCCAGGGGCGACAGCAATGCCAGCAGCATCAGCAGTCCGCCCACCAAATGGCCCACCTGGCGCACCTTCTCCTCATGGATCAGCGCCTCTGCTATGGCAACCAAAAACGCCGTTCCGATCACAGACAGCAGCCAACCAGTCAAAGCGCTCATACCGGCATCACCGCCGATACTGAAGTGATTAGAGAAATGATCAGCAGCAACGCACAGGCTCCCGTCATACCTAAAACCATGCCAAAGGCGCCTCCAATTTCACCAATCAGCCCCGAAAGCCCGGTCTGATCCACAACCTCTGCCAGAAAAGCCGCCGCCTTATACATCAAATATTGCACCCCGATCTGGAGAAAGGGCGTCAGACACAACGCAAATACCGCCAATGTGCCAAACACACCGATGGCATTTTTCAGCACCGCCGCCCCCACCAGAATGGTCGCCGCATCCGCCGTACCCGAAACCGCACCACTGATGGTAAGATAAGCAGTAAACACCGTCAGCAGAATCGTAAGCATCCAGGTAATTCCTTTTTTGATGCACTGCGCAATTTTCTGCAAACTGTGTTCATGGAGCACAGCATTCGCCGTAATCGCTCCAATATAGATATAGACCAACGGAAGCAGCAGCTGATTGATGCAGGTGACCAGCACATCGGCAAATAATGTGGTGCCTACCTCGCGCACCGCCGCAGCGGTAACGCTGCCGGAAGCAGCACAAGCCGCGCTCAGCAAGGGCAGCAGCGTTTTGGAAAAATCATTCATCATATGAATTGTCTCAGCGCCCAGCCCGATCATTTCGCTGATCCCTCCCGCCGACAGCAACACCACTGCCAAGGCCCCGGTCAGCGTGACGCACTGCAAAAGACGGCTGTCCTTTTCCCGGAAATACAGGAGTTTAGCCCCATCACACAACAGCACAATCAGCAGCAGCGCCGCTCCGCTGCCCAGTGCCCGGCGCAGAAGCCTCCCCGCCTCTTCGCGTCCCTTTTCCACCAGTGCCGCCATGCCTGTCTCCCATCCGCCCTCCAGCGGGTCGAAATCGCCCAAAATCTCCCGCGCCTCATAGGGCAGCGCCCGGTTCAATTCCTGCAAGGCGTCCCCTTCCTCTGCCCCCCAGGCCACCGGCACACAGCACAGCCAGACCGCCAGGCACAGCGCAACACCTATCAATTGTTTCATATCCTCTTCCTCATTTGAATTCACAATAGCTGCCGCAGCAAATCCAGCACCGCCGTTATCAAAGGCAACGCTGTCAGCAGCGCGCAGCAGGTGCCGCCCATTTCCAGCAAGGCCGCTGCCGCATCAGATTCCGCCTCCTTGCACAAACTTGTCCCAATTTGCGTAACAGCAGCGATGCCCACTACCTTTAGGAGCGGTGCAAACACTTTTTGCGGAAGACCAGAAAGCTGTACAAGGCCATCAAAAAAGGCCAGGATCTCTTCCAGCGTGTTCAACAAAGCCGGCACCGTTACCGCTGTCAGCGCCAGAATCACAAAAATGGCCAGCACCTGCTTTTGTTCCCGCAGCAGCAGCGACAGCACTGCCCCCACAACACACAGGGCCAGCAACTTCAGCAGCAGTTCCATACATTCACAAATTAAACAACGCCTTGGTCAGCGCAAACAAAT
>CALDMR010000012.1 GCA_937915065.1 uncultured Clostridia bacterium | reverse complement strand
TGATCCATGGTGATCTGGGCTGCCGCATTTCGACCGGAGCCGGAGGCAGGGTACAGGGCGTTTTTCACAGTTTGCACCAGCTGGGGCTTTAGGGTGTTTTTCAGATAAGACAGGGAGAGCAGCGGATCCTCCGCGCTGCCGCCGGCAGCCAGAGCGGTGACCGTGCCGCCTGTGAGCGCCAGAACAAGGGCCAGGGCGATCAGTCGTTTTTTCATGGGATCTCCTTTGTTTGGTCAGTGGAAGCGGCCGTCAGGGCCGCTATGGAATCCCTTTCATTTTACAGCCAAAGGCGGCGCTTGTCAATTGGAGGAGGGATTCCGTGGGGCCTGCCCTGGCTGATTTTAAATAGCGCCGATGCTCGTAAATGGAATGTTATGATGGAATTTGGATTGCTGTTTCTCCAATATGGACCGAAGAAACTTTGTCTAAATTGATGGGAACAAGCCACTGATGGGAACAATTCAGCGTTTTACCATCGTCCAAAGGAGTGCCTGCACCGCCGCTGTCTCTGATTGTAACGCCATTATCCAACACAACGCTTATGTGTGCTTCAATACTCAATGTTCCATCTGCGTAATCATAGCGAAAGCGCAATCCGGTGCTGGTTAATTCGATGTTTGTAATAGTGACAGGCACCAATTCCTGCCTTTCCAAATCCATTACCATAACCTCTGTATCAGGCAAATTGATTACCTCTAGGGGCGTGCTTCTATCTAATGAAAAGTTAAAAATCCATTCTCCCTCAATTAACAATTCTTCCTTGTCTGTATATGCGTTTTCAATCAGATTTTTAAGGGATAGCGCGATGTCAAGCGGACTTGTATCTTTCTCATATCCTGAGCCACTTGCGTAGTTATATTCCAAAAGAAACAGAGCTGCACCATTTCCGTCCAACCCATGATATTGAAGGCCGCAGCTACCGATTCCGTCGTTTCCCTCTAAAGGGTCTGGCTTAACATTCATATTGATATTTTCAAATCCATAACTTTGTTTGTTTGAAAATTGCAAGCCTTCTATGCGAAGTAATAGGAAGAAGTTATCGTCGCCTACTGTTGCGGAGTCAACCGTTACTGTTGCGTTGCCGATCGTTTGAATTACATCAATTTCTTGGCTTAAATGGTCGATCGTTGTTATGTGTTCATCGCTCATTTCCTGTCCTGTAATCGCTTCCCAATAGTGGCTAAACCAATTCTGTATGCTATCGCCATAAATGATAGCGACTACGCCTGCTCCCATAAGAAACAGAGCTAAAATAGCGGCTGCTAATGCGATTGGTATGCGCCGCAAGTGCTTTGCATGATTTGCTTTTGCATTGTAGGAAAGTGCTTCGTCAATGTACTTATTGTCAAGCGCGCTCATAGCGTCAGAAAACTTTTTTGCGTTCATAGGAACACCTCCCTTTCTGTCAAGTATTGTTTCATCTTTTTGCGGATGCGGGTCAGTCGAACGGAAACATTTTTCTCAGAAAGTCCTACAAACTCTGCGATGTCCTTGTAGTTATCGGCAAACCAATAGCGGCGCATGAAGATAACGCGGTTTTCAGGGGTAAGCGTGTCCAAAAAGTTTTCAATGATACGGGCTAACTCCCTGGCTTCCATTTCGGCTTCTGCTGTGTTTGGGCCTGCTATGCAGGCTTCAATTTCCTCTAAGGCAATTGTGTAGTGGCTGCTCCGTTTGGCAGCTTCCTTTCCCCAATAGATTTTGAGCGAAATGTTCCGAACGATTTTCGCAATGTAGGACAGCAGCGGGTTAGGCCGTACCGGGGGAATGGCGTTCCATGCACCTAAATAAGCGTCGTTTACGCATTCCTCTGCGTCCTGTCGGTTTCCTACAATATGGTAGGAGAGATTGTGGCAGATTTTTCCGTACTTTCTGTCGAGCTCCTGTATGCCCCGTTCTGAGCGCTCGAAAAATAGTTCTATGATTTTTTCGTCGTCTATCATCGCTTGCACCTCCTTTTCGGCTTCACTGATATACTACGGTTTCGGTGGTGAATACTACATCGAATCTCAAACTTTTTTCCAAAATTATATCATATTTTGGGAATAGGCGCGGCAAACCGTCAAAATCTGCGTTGCCGCTTTTCCAGAGACTCTCAGGCTTTTTTATTTCGTTTTCTTTGTAGTATTTGCTCTGCTTTCTATGGCTTGTGATGGGGAACTTCAAATAGAATGGGGCTAAAATAACACACCTCCCCTTGCCGAATGGGCAAAAGGAGGTGTATTACGAACAGCGGCCCAATAAACCGGGGCTTATCTTTTTGTGTAGATCAAATCTGTCATGCCGTGATAGGATTGCGCTTTAAGTAATCTCAACTTGATTTCATGGTCAGCCTTTTCAAAAAGCCGAATACCTGCGCCTAAAATCGTTGGAATCACAGTGATGTAATAGCAGTCGATCATATCTTCTTGAACCAGCTGCTGGATCAGATTTGCGCCGCCGCAGATCCAAATTCCTTTTCCCTGCTCTTCCCGCAGTTTTTTCACCAGCGCAACGGGGTTTTCGCTGGTGAACTGGATTTTGTCAGAAGATGTTTGGGGATTGTGCGTTACAACATAGGTGGTAAAAGCATCATAAACCCATTCATCCGGTGAAAGCTCAGTAACAATTTGATGATAGGTATTCCGCCCCATTACAATGGTGTCAATCTCCTTCACAAACTCAGAATAGGTGTCCATGCCGTCATCGTCATGATCCTGCCCGGACAGCCAATTCACGCCGCCCTGACTGTCTGCAATATATCCATCAAGGCTCATGGCGATAAACAAAGTGATTTTTTTCATATAAAACCTTCCTTTACACTTATAGATGGAGCTTTACGGCGCTTCCAGCGTGACCAGGGCAGACTTCAGCCGGTGGTCGGTGATGCGCAGCACTTCGATACGGAGGGGCGGCAGATCGATGGTGAAGGTGCTGACGTCTTCCGGGATATATCCATATTGGGTGAATACATATCCGCCGAAAGTGTCGTATTCTTCGCAGGGCAGGGGAATATCCAAGGCTGCGGCCACATCTTCCAATTCTGCGGCGCCGTTGATTTTCCAGGTTCGCCCGTCGACCTGCTCGATCAGCGGGGGTTCGCCCTCGGGCGGCAGGGGATCGTCGTCCAGTTCGCCCACCAGCTGCTCCAAAAGGTCGTTGATGGTGACAACGCCGGCAGTGCCGCCGTATTCATCCAGCACCACGGCAAAGTGGCGGCGGCTCTGCTTCATCTGCTGAAACAGCACGTCGGCTTTCACGCTTTCGGGCACATAGAAGGGGGGACGCACGGCGGAAGCCATGGCGGCGTCCGGCGTTTTTTCCGGCAGGGCGAAGTAATCCTTTACATGAAGGATACCGATCACATGGTCCACGGTGTCCTCGCAGACCGGATAGCGGGAGTGGCGGCTGGCATGGATGACCGCTTCCCACTTCTCCAAGGGGTCGCCGGCCTTCAGAAAAACGATTTCGGTGCGGTGGGTGGCAAATTCCCGGGCGCAAAGGTCGTCGAACAGGAATACATTTTGAATGAACTGGCGCTCCTGGGCGTCGAAAACGCCTTTGCGGGCGCCTGCGTCCACCATGGTTTGGATTTCCTCTTCGCTGATTTCTTCTTCCTCGGCGTTGGGATCAATGCCCAGCAGGCGCAAAATGGCGTTGGTAGACAGGGTTAGAATCGAGACGATGGGCGCAAACAGCCGGGAAACCAGCATCAGCAGGGAGGCGAGGGCCATGGCCAGCTCCTGGGATTTTTTCATGGCCAGGCGCTTGGGAACCAGTTCGCCGAAAATCAGTGTGAAATAGGACAGCACAATGGTGATGAGAATGACGGCGATGGTGTCCAGTGCCTTGGCAGACAGGGGAACGCCGGCGGCCAGCAGCGCATTGGTCAGCAGGTCGGAGAAGTTGTCGGCGGCGAAGGCACTGCCCAGGAAGGGTAATGGCGACCTGGATCGTGGCCAGGAAGCGGGCGGGCTGTTCGGAAAAATAGCGCAGTTTTTTTGCTTTTTTGTTGCCCTGCTCGGCCAGCTGCTCCACTTTTGCCTCGTTTATGGAAATCACAGCAATTTCGGCACAAGCGAAAATCGCGTTCAGTGCAATCAGCACGACCTGCACCAATAGGGGCAGCCATAGGGATGTGTCCAATGTAGTTTACCTCCAAATCAATATCGCAGAACGAAAGGAACGGCTGGGGGATATTTCGCAGCCGTATTGATCCCGGAAAAGCGCAAAAAAGCACACCTGTATTTTTTGCAGCAAAAATACAGGTATGCTTTTAAATATCTGAATCTGGCAGGAACACTCTGCCGCGGCAGGGTGATCGTCGCTGTCGTCCATAGCTGTTTGTCCGGGATCCTTTCTTGCAGTGTATTGGCATCATCATACAGGATGGGGCCCCTTTTGTCAATAACCTTACAGAAATGGGACGTCAGTGCTCCATAATGCGGTAACTCAGGGTCAGCAGACTGTCGGCAAAATGAATGTTTTCCACTACGATGGAGGGATTTGCCAGTTCCAGCTCCACATTGGTAAAGTTCCAGAAACCGCGGACGCCGTAGCTGGCCAGCAGATCCATGGTTTGCTGGGCTGCGCTGCGGGGAACGGTCAGCACGGCCACATCCGGCTTGCATTCCACCACATAGTCCTCCAGAGCGTTCATAGAGTGAACTGTGATGCCGTTGATTTCGTGGCCGATCAGGGCCGGGTCGGTGTCGAAAGCAGCGTCCAGCGTGAAGCCGCTTTTGCTGAAGTAAAAGTTCTGAATCAGCGCCTGGCCCAGGTTGCCTGCGCCCACCACGATCAGCTTGTGATAGTGATCTACGCCCAGAATGGAGCCGATCTCGGTGCGCAGGATCTCCACATTGTATCCGTAGCCCTGTTGGCCAAATTCGCCGAAGCAGCTCAGATCCTGGCGGATCTGGGAAGCGGTGATCCCCATTTTGCTGCCCAGGGAGCTGGAGGAAATCCGCACCACATTGTTGTTATACAAGTCATCCAGATAGCGGTAATACCGCGGAAGACGGCGGATGACCGCATCGGAAATTTTTTGCTTTTTCAAAATAAGATGCCCCTCTCTTAGCCATATGTACTCTAAAGATTGTTAAAAAACAGTATAACTTATCATATAACCAAATGAGCGACTTGTCAAATTTTTTAACAATGTTTTTGAAAAAATTTTACATGCAGGGGGCTGCTGGCAAAAAAACAGCCTTGCGGCTTTCCGGAAGAAAGCCGCAAGGCGCTGCAAATCAATGGTTGCCGGAGAAAAATTATTCGCCCATGGGTGCGCCGCACTGGGGGCAGAACTTGCCCTGAGAAGCGTTGCCGCAAACGGGGCAGACCTTCATTTCGGGAACGGCGTCGCAGCAGGGTTCTTCCGCAACCGTACCCTCGGCGGGAATCACATCGTCGCCGCCGGACTTGCGCTGCTCCTTAGCCTCTTCCAGCTCTGCGATCTTTTCCTTGGCTGCCTTGATGGCGGCGACCACATCGGCGATGGCTTCGGGCGCCTCGTCGGCGTGCTCGGCCATATACCATTCGCCGATGGTTTTATAATCTTTTTCGATTTCGCGCTGCTCGCTGGCAATCTGCATGTTCAGCTTGGCAGTGTCGGCGGCCATTTTTGCCTTTTCGCTGGCCACAGAGGCCATATCCTGTGCCTTTTTGCTCAAATTGTCAAAAAATGCCATAATAATAACTCCTTTCAAATTCAGCCCTGGCGGGCGCAGATTGTATCGTATGATTGGTGCATATTATAGCATTGTCCATTGTTTTTTTCAATCGGTGGAGGAGGGAATTTACAAAATTATAAAAAATGGCCCGGCGCCTCTGTTTTTTTCTGCGCCTTGTGCTATAATTTCCGGTATAGAAAAATTTTACTGCAAAAGGAGGGACCGATGATGTCCAAGATCACCGATTTCACTTTTCCGTCCAGTTCTGGTCTGTGCCAGATCCACGGGCGGCAATGGCTGCCGGAGGATGGAAACTATGTTGGAATTGTGCAGCTGCTTCATGGCGTGGCAGAGCATATCGGGCGTTACGACGCCTTTGCGCGGTTTCTGAACAGCCACGGTTATATCGTGGTGGGAAACGACCATTTGGGACACGGCCTGTCGGTGGCGGGGGGGGCATACCGCGGCTATTTTGCCGACAGGGACGGCTGGATTCATGTCAGCAATGATACACGCACGCTGCAGATCATGACGGCGCGGCAGTTTCCGGGGCTGCCCTATTTTCTGCTGGGCCACTCCATGGGTTCGTTCCTGACCCGGACATATTTGATCCGATTCCCCGGCACGGTGGACGGCGCAGTTATCTGCGGCACGGGGCAGATGCGTCCGGCAGTGATCCGGGCCGGGCGCGCGGCAGCACAGCTGGAAAAGCGCCGTATCGGGGCCCGGGGAAAAAGCAAACTGCTGGCGCAGCTGAGCTTTGGTTCTTATAACAATCAGTTCAAGCCCACGCGCACGGAGTATGACTGGCTCAGCATCAACACGGAGAATGTGGATGCTTATATGGCCGATCCCCTGTGCGGGTTTGACACAACGGTGGGCCTGTTCCTGGATTTGATGGATGGGCTGACGCTGATCCGTGATCCGCAGCAGCTGGCCCATATGTGTAAAGAAACGCCGGCATTTTTCATTGCCGGCGGCCTGGATCCCGTGGGTGAAAGCGGAAAAGGTGTGCGCCGGGCCTATCTCAGTTTTCAAAAGGCCGGCATGAAAAGCTTGGATCTTCATATCTATCCGGGGCTGCGCCATGAAATTCTCAATGAAGTAGGCAGGGAGATGGTCTATGACGATGTGCTTGCCTGGCTGGATCGCCAGCGGGGGAGCATGAGATGAGCAGTTGGGAAGAGTTGAGGGCCGTCTGCGGAGCATGCCGGAACTGCAGCTTGTGCGAGCAGCGGAACCATGTGGTTTTCGGCGCGGGAAGCGAGCAGGCGGAGGTGATGTTCATCGGCGAAGGCCCCGGTGAGAACGAGGATTTGCAGGGAGAGCCCTTTGTCGGTGCAGCAGGGCATCTGCTGGACGATATGCTGGAGATCATTGGATTGGAACGCGCCCAGGTATACATCACAAATATCGTGAAATGCCGGCCGCCCCATAACCGGGACCCGCTGAATGTGGAGCAGGAGGCCTGTATCGGCTATCTGCGCCGCCAGGTGGCGCTGCTGCGGCCGAAGATCATCGTATGTTTGGGCCGGATCGCGGCCATGCGGCTGATCCGGCCGGATTTCAAAATTACCCGGGAGCACGGTCAGTGGACAGAAAAGGGAGGGGTGCAAATGATGGCGATCTACCATCCCTCGGCCCTGCTGCGGGATCCGGATAAACGCCCGGAGACCTTTGAAGATCTGAAGGAACTGCAGCGCATGATCAAATCCATCTGCACCCACACAGATCCTGCCATTTGAATCGAAAACCGGCGCATACCGTCTGCCTGTTTTGACAGGACGGTATGCGCCGGTTTTTTTGTTTTGTAATGGGTCAGCGAACCCGAATCTGGATGGTGCGTTCGGCCAGCACTGTTTCCTGCCGGTCATGGAGTTTGATGGTGACGGTTACATCGCCCAGGTTCTGGCCGGTCAGGGTGAGATCCACGCTGTCGTTTTCGTTCCAGGAACCCCAGGAGCACTGCACGATGCTGCGGGTGGATACTTCATAAGACACGGCGTAGCCGCTGGGGATGCCGGGGATCGAGCAGGTGATGACGGCCTCTTCGCCGGGATGGAGTGTCAGCGAAGATTTAGACAGCTTAAATCCGGCGGCCAGGGTGCGGATGTATTCGTTTACCACTGTGGAAACGCTTCGGCAGGTTTCGCCCTTCAGCTGGGCCAGGGCGCCGATGGGGATGGCCAGATTGAGATTCTGACCGTTGCTGACCGAGGCGGAGGTAATACCGATCAGCTGCCCCTTTTCATTGATCAGCGCGCCGCCGCTGCTGCCGTTGGAAATGGGGGTGGTGACCTGGATATAGGTCACGCCGCCGACCACGCGGCGGGCGGCAGAGATGATCCCGGCGGAGATGCTGTTTTCCAACCCCATGGGGTTGCCGATGGCATAGACCGTGGCGCCGGTGAGGAGGGCGGCGGAGCTGTTGACGGGCATGGCGGTGAAGCCGGAACCCTGCACCTGGATGCGGGCCAGGTCGTTTTCTGCGTCATAATCATACACGCCGGTTACATTATAAGTCTTCCCGTTGGCAGTGGTGATTTTGGCGCTGGCGGCGCCGTCCAGGACATGCCAGTTGGTCACCGCTTCTCCGGCGGCGGTGAGAAACACACCGCTGCCGCTGGAGTGGGCCTTGCCCTCTTTATCATAGGTTGTCAGGGCGAACACAGCGCTGCTGCACTTGGCATAGACCTGCTCGGCGGTGAGCGCGGCGCTGTTCTGGCCGATATTCACGCTTTTGCGGGCGGTTACATGCACCATGCGGCTGACAATGGCGGCCATTTCGCTGCGGCGGAGATTGGTGTTGGGACGAAATGTGCCCGATTTGTCAGAACCGGTGAGCACACCGGCCCGGTAGAGTTTGTACACAGCTTCGCCGCAGCTGTCGGCCAGGCGCACATCGGGGATGGCCCCGTCGCTGAGCTCGTTCATTACGGTCAGCGCTTCATCGGGCAGGGCAGCGGCTAGGAGCACGGCAAACTGCCCCCGGGAAACGGCGTTGCTGTAATCGGCGAAATCTGAGGCGATCAAATTGTTTTCCAGGCAGTAGTCTGCGTACACGCGCCACCAGGGATCGCCCTGTGTGAATTCGGCGGCGCCGGTTTCGTAGATGCTGTGCAGGCAGGCGGCCAGCTTTACCGCTTCGCCCACAGTTACACTGCTGTCGGGAGAAAAAGTGGTATCGCTGGTACCGGCCAGAAGCCCCAGGGCAAAGCTGTCGGCCACATAGTCGGCATACCAGCTGCCCACATCGGTAAACTGCCCCTCGTAAGTGCGGATGGGGCGGAAGTGATCCAGGCTCCCGGCGAAAGCGGTGACGCTCATGGTGCATACCATGGCGGCGCTCAGCAGGAGCGCGGTGCATTTTTTTGACCAGTGATTCATGGGGTAAAACCCTCCGTATTGAAGAGATTTAAGCAAATTTGCCAGCCCCAGTATACCATATCCGGGGTGATCCGAACGGCATCCGGGGGAAATTTTAGAAAAGCTTAAAGTTCTGCGGTGGCCTCTGCCAGCCAGCTGCGTTCTGCTGCCTCCAGATGGGGGGCCAGGCTTTCGTATACAGCGGCGTGGTAGGTGTTGAGCCATGTCCGTTCGCAGGGGCTCAGCTGGGCGGGATCGATGGCGTCCCGGTCAAAGGGAACCAGGGTTAGGGCGTCAAAGCCGAAGAAGCGGCCGTATTCCGATGTTTCCAGTTCCCGGCACACCAGCAGGTTTTCCAGCCGGATCCCGTAGCGGCCCGCCAGATACAGGCCCGGCTCGTCGGACAGGATCATGCCCGGCTCCAGCACGGCGTCCTTTCCGGCGGAAGCATAGCGGAAGTTGTTGGGGCCTTCGTGTACGCTGAGCAGATAGCCCACGCCGTGGCCGGTGCCGTGTTTATAGTCCAGGCCTTCCAGCCACAGGGGCTGGCGGGCGATCATATCCAGGGCGCTGCCGCGGCAGCCCTGCAGAAAGCGGGCATACAGCAGGGCCAGGTGGCTGCGGAGCACCAAAGTATAGTGATGCTTCATTTCATCGCTGACGGGGCCGAGGGCCACGGTGCGCGTGATATCTGTGGTGCCCTCCAGATAATGTCCGCCGGTATCGCACAGCAGAAATCCTTCGGCCTGGAGGGGGACATCGGTTTCTTCGGTGGCCGAATAATGAACGATGGCGCCGTGGGGGCCATAGGCGATGATGGGGTCAAAGCTGGGGCCCAGGTAGTGGGGCTGCCGGGCGCGCAGAGTTTCCAGGTGGGCGGCGGCAGAGCGTTCTGTGATGGGCTGGCGGCCGACATTTTGTTTCAGCCAGAACAGGAATTGGATCATGGCGATGCCGTCGTGCAGATGGGCAATGCGTGCGTTGGCCACTTCTGTTTCGTTTTTTACAGCCTTTGGCAGTGCTGTGGGATTGGGGGCGGCAATAATTTTCCGGCCCGCGGCATTGGCTGCATTCCACAGGGCGCAGTTGGTTTTGTCCTCGTCCAGCCATACGGTGCTGTCTGCCTTCAGGGCGGCGGCGTGGGCGTAAACAGCATCGTAGGGAGCCAGGGTGACGCCGTCCGCGGCCAGGGCGTTTTTCAAATCTGCGGGAAAGACGGCTTCATTGGCGAACAGTACTGCGCTGCTGGGCTCCACGGCCAGATAACTCAGCACCACCGGACAGCAGGCCACATCGCCGCCGCGGATATTCAGCAGCCAGGCAATATCGTCCAGGGAGGAGAGCAGCAGGGTATCTGCGCCCTGGGCGTTCAGATCCCGGCGGACTGCCGCCAGTTTTTCGGCGCGTGAAAGGCCGCAGTATGTTTCACTCAGTTCCCAGGCGGGGGCGGCGGAAAGGGGCGGGCGGTCGGGCCAGACATCGCCGGCCAGATCCAGATCGGTTTGCAGGCGGACTTCCCGGCCTTCCAAAGCCTGCTCCAGGGCATGATAGCGACGGGCAGTCACTGTGCGCCCGTCAAAGGCGAGGCACTGGCCCGGCTGCAGGTGTTCCTGTAAATAAGCTTCTTCTGTGGGCACCCCCGGTTCGCCCATGCGGAACAGGTCGATGCCGGATCCTTCCAACTGCCGGGCGGCCTGCAGGAAATACCGGCCGTCGGTCCACAGGCCGGCCCGGTCTGCCAGCACGACCAGTGTCCCGGCGGAGCCGGTGAAGCCGGACAGGTAGCTGCGGCATTTGAAATACTCTCCGACATATTCAGAACCATGGAAATCGTCGGTGGGGACGAGATAAGCGTCCACGCCTGTTTCTGCCATACGGCGGCGCAGGGCGGTCAGTTGTTTGCGCATTGCTATAACACCTCTTGTTTTGTGAAAATGAAATTGAATGCTCAGGCCATCAGCGTAATGGCTCGGGGCAGATTATCAATGACGACCCGTGCTTCGCCGGGGGCATATTCGCCGTCCAAAGTCCAGGGCACATCTTCGCCGCCGCAGATCTCAATATGGGAGACATGGCGGTATACAATGTTTTTGTGATCGTAGTTCTGGCTGAGCAGGGCTGCCGCCAGGGCCTGGATCTCCAGGGGGTTCTTGGGGTTGCGCACCAGCAGCAGTTCATATTTGCCGTCGTCCGTCTGCACTTCGCTGGGGGCGAGTTTCATCAATCCGCCGATGGAGGTGGAATTACTGATGGAACCGAAGAGATACTCTCCGTCTAGATTTTCCCCGTCGGCCAGGATGGAAAGGGTGCTGGCCCGGTGAATGCTGGGCAGCTGGCGCACGGCTTCCAGCATATAGGCTGTGTGGCCCAGAGCATTTTTTAAGGACTGGGGCACGGAGTAGGAGGTTTGCGTGAAAGCGCCGAAGGAGGCCACATATACAAAATACCGTTCGTTAAAGCGGCCCACGTCGAGGAGGGTGGGTGTGCCGCTGGTGGCAACCCGGGCCGCTGCCAGGGCGCCCTTGGGCAGGTGGAGAGTGGTGGCAAAGTCGTTGGTGCTGCCGGCCGGCAGGTAGCCCAGCAGGGGGCGGGGATCCGGGCACTGCATCAAGCCGCACACCGTTTCGTTCAGCGTGCCGTCGCCGCCGCAGCAAACCACCAGGTCATACTGGCAGCCCAGGTTGCGGGCCAGCTCGGTGGCATGGCCGCGGCTTTGGGTAATTCGGGCGTCCACCAGATAACCGCCTTCTGAGAAGGCGCAAACTGCGTCAAACATGCTGCCGTCGGCCTTGGATTTCAGCTTGGCCCGCCCGGCCTTGGGGTTGACAATCAGCAGTACTTTCTTGTCAATTATGCGCTCGTTGGTCATAGGGCATTCCTTTCTATTGCTCCGCGGGCATGTGCTGCGCGGTGATTTTCTGTCATTCTTAAGAACAACCTAATTATATCATAGAAGATACCCACTTGCAAAGAGGGCGAAAGTCGGGTATAAATATAAGTGAGATTATCCGGCCTGCGGGCCGGTTATTGAAAGGGAGATCCCATGTTTAAATTCCGGCATCGCAATAATGCATATTTTCGGTGGGGACTGACGGCTTTTTGCACGGTCGTGGCCATTTTGGCGGTCTATGATATTTTTCTGGGCAATCATAAGATCGTGGGTTATGGTGCCACGCTGGCCGCGGTGGTCACGCCGGTGGCTGTGGGCGGCGCGATTGCCTATTTGCTGGCCCCGATTGTGGACTTTCTGGAGCGCACTGTGCTGCGCCGCTGGGCGCAGGAGGGCATTGCCGCGCGGAAGCCTAAAGGTTGGGTGCGGCTGGTCAGCGTGCTGCTGACGCTGGTGCTGCTGCTGGGCGCCATTGTTTTGCTGCTGTGCTTCCTGATTCCCGATGTGGCAACCAGCATCATGCAGCTGATAGAGAACATACCCATGTATGTGGCTGTGGTGCACGGGTGGTTTGATTCCCTGAACCATGAGGTGACGCTGCCGCCGGATCTGGTGCAGCGGGTCGAGACTGTTTATGCCCAGGCGATGGCGACGCTGAATAATGTGACCGGGGCCGGCCTTTCGGAGATGATTGCCACTGTGACCGGCGGTGTGATGGGTGCGGTCAGTTTCCTGGCAAACCTGATTGTGGGCCTGGTGATCGCGGCCTATATGCTGGGCATGAAAGAGCGCCTGGCGGCCCAGGCGAAAAAGATCGTCTGCGCGCTGCTGGAACGGGAATATGTGGAGAAGATCATGGCGGCAGCCCATTATGCCGATGAGGTGTTCGGCGGATTTATCCGCGGCAATATTGCCGTATCTGCGCTGATTGGCCTGATTTGCTTTGTGGCTTTCCAGATCATGGGTATCCCCTATGCGCCGCTGCTGAGTGTGCTGATCGGCGTGACCAACTTGATTCCCTTTTTCGGCCCCTTCCTGGGAGCGATCCCCAGCTGTATCCTGATTTTCCTGGTCAGTCCCATCAAATGCTTGGAATTCATTATCTTTATTTTGATTTTGCAGCAGCTGGATGGCAATATCCTCACACCCCGGATTTTGGGACATTCCACGGGGCTGGCCAGCCTGTGGGTCATTATTTCCGTGTTGGTGGGCGGCAGCCTGTTTGGGCCGCTGGGTATGCTGTTGGGCTGCCCTGCCTTTGCGCTGATTTATGCGCTGATCCGGCTGGAAGTGGGAAAAGGACTGCAGAGACGAAACTTGCCGGTGGCCACAGATGACTATCGTTCCGGCGGTATTCCGAAGCCGTATCCGACCCCGGAAGAAGAATGACTTCCAGCTGCAAGACTCTGCGGCACGCAAAAGCAAATACGACAAAAAGAAGGGCGCGGACACTACGCGCTCTTTTTGTTTTTCTGAAAAAGACAATTGATTCCCGTGTAAGCAAAAAAGAGAAAAATGTGCAGGACAATTTGTGTAAAATTGCAAAAGTTTTAGCAAACTAATGCGAAAATAGTTGACACTCCATAAGATAAATTTTATAATAAACAAAATTGGTTTTGTAGGGATGCAAGAAACTGCGGCTCTACTTTCGTGCCTGCGGGATGATGCGGCATCCCATGAAGCCAATGAAATTGTGCGAAAGCACAAACAAATTGAGGAGGAATTTTGATGAAAAGTGCAAAGCGTTTGTCCGCTCTGGCACTGGCGCTGGCAATGTGCGGCACCCTGCTTGCAGGCTGCGGCCCGAAGAACCAGAACCAGGGTTCCGGCGATGAAGGCGCCGGCAGCGGTCACCCCGGCGTTCTGAACGTACATATTGAAACCAACGTTCAGTCCATGGACCCCCAGGAAGCCACCGACGGTACTTCCTTCGAGGTTATCGCCAACATCACCGATGGCCTGACTCAGCCCGATGCCAACGGCGCAGCCGTTGCAGCTATGGCGGAATCCTGGGAGACCAGCGAAGATCAGCTGACCTGGACCTTCCATCTGCGCAAGGATGCCAAGTGGTCTTCCACCGGCAGCCCCGTTACCGCAAAGGACTTTGTTTATTCCTGGCAGCGCGCTGTCAGCCCCGAGATCGCTTCTGAGTATTCCTACATGCTGTCCGACATCGGCCAGATTGTGAACGCTGCCGACATCATTGCCGGCGAAAAGGACAAGAGCGAGCTGGGCGTTGAGGCTCCCGACGACTACACGCTGGTCGTTCACCTGAACGCTCCTGTGGCTTATTTCCTGGATCTGATGTATTTCCCCACGTTCTATCCCCTGGAGCAGGCCTTTGTTGAGCAGTGCGGCGACACTTTCGCTACCTCTCCCGAGACCCTGCAGTCCAACGGCGCATTCATCATGCAGTCCTATGAGCCCTCCGCCACCGAATTTACTCTGGTGAAGAACGAGGACTACTGGGATGCAGACCGCGTGCAGCTGACCCAGATCAACTATCAGCTGGGCCAGGATAACCAGCAGGCTCTGCTGAGCTATCAGTCCGGCGCCCTGGATCACATCATCATCTCCGGCGACCAGGTGGATCAGGTTTCCGCTGACCCCGAGTTCAGCACCTATAACGCAGGTTACCTGTGGTACCTGACGGTGAACATTCAGAAAGTGCCCGAGCTGGCCAACCTGAACCTGCGCAAGGCTCTGTCCACTGCGATTGACCGCGAAACCATGATGACCAACGTGGTTAAGGATGGTTCCAACGCTGCTTACTTCAACGTGCCCGACCAGCTGGCTACCGGCCCCGATGGTCAGGACTTCCGCGCCACCGCTGAGGATTATAGCGATGTGATCTACTACAGCGTGGAAGATGCCCAGGCTTATCTGGAAAAGGCAAAGGAAGAGCTGGGTGTGTCCTCTTTCGAGTTTGACCTGATCGTGGACGACGATGCACAGCCTCAGCAGGTTGCTGCTTATCTGCAGGAGCAGATTCAGAGCGCTCTGCCCGATGTGAAGATCAACCTCAAGAGCGAGCCTAAGAAGCAGCGCGTTCTGGATTGCCAGAGCGGCAACTATGAAATCGGTCTGACCCGCTGGGGCCCCGACTATGCCGATCCCATGACCTATCTGGGTATGTGGAGAACCAACAACAACAATAACTACGGCCACTGGAGCAACGCTGAGTATGATGCTCTGCTGGACAGCGCCACCTTCGGTGAAGCTTCCAAGGATCCTCAGGCCCGTTGGG
>CALDMR010000011.1 GCA_937915065.1 uncultured Clostridia bacterium | reverse complement strand
GTGATGTTACTTATCAGGCTGGTACTGGTGACACGATCTTCCATCCCATGAACCTGATCATGGTTCTGGTGATTCTGTTCGTGCTGCCCCTGGTGATGTGCGCAATGCATCCCGACAAGGAGCACACGATTTGCGTGGATCCCGCTCTGCTGAAGGACGAGGAAGAAAAGACCTACGAGATCAAGACGCCCGCCGACAAGCTGGAGCATTCCCGCATTCTGTGGATCATCACTCTGGTGATGGGCTTCGGTTATCTGGCATATTACTTCTATGGCGTTGTGGCAGCAAATGGCCCCGCAGCCATCGCATCTGCGCTGAACCTGAACATCGTGAACATGCTGTTCATGTTCCTGGGTCTGTTGGCACACGGCGACCTGCGCCGCTATGTGGATGCAATCGGTGAGGCTTCTACCACTGCCGCCGGCATCCTGCTGCAGTTCCCCTTCTATGCCGGTATCATGGGCATGATGGTGGGTGCAAACGAACAGGGTGTTTCTCTGGCATCTGCCATTTCCAACGGCATGATGGCGATCTCTGCCGATATCGTGAACTTCTTCGTTCCTTCCGGCGGCGGCCAGTGGGCCGTTCAGGGTCCCATCGTGATGCCTGCTGCCGAGCAGATGGGTATTGAGCCCGGCCGTGCAGCCATGGCTATCGCCTGGGGCGACCAGTGGACCAACATGATCCAGCCGTTCTGGGCACTGCCTGCTCTGGGTGTTGCCGGTCTGAGCGCCAAGGACATCATGGGTTACCTGGGCATCGTTCTGATTTTCGTCGGTATCGTTGCCTGCGTGGGCTTCTGGGCCTGGGCAATGTTCTTCTAAGGAAGAGAACGGTTTTGATCTTTATACACACACAAAGAGCGGATGCCAATGGCATCCGCTCTTTTTTGCCGCAAGGCTGCGCGGTACATTATCATATTTTAATAAAATCTTTACACTGTTTTGCGGTATAATATAACGAAAGGAGAACAAGGCCATGAGAGAACGATGCAGAGCACTGTGGGAACGGCATAATGGGGTTTGCAGCTGGCTTTTGGTAACGGCGGTGCTGCTCCTGGCCTATGGGATCTGTGAAGCGACGCTGCAGTATACGAAAATTGACAACGATGCGCCGGTGGTCTTTGTGCTGGCGGTGGTGGCCATTTCCCGTGTTACCTATCATATGTATTATGGAATTGCGGCATCGCTTGTGAGCAGTTTTGCAGTCAATTATTTTTTCACCTACCCCTATAATTATTTCACGCTGAATATTGCGGGATATCCCATTGATTTCGTTTGCTTCACTGCGGTGTCGTTGATGGTCAGTTTGCTGACCTATCAGCTGCGCGGAGAAACGGAAAAGGCGGTGCGCCACGAGCAGGAAACGGTGAAGTTGTATCAGCGCAACCAAAAGCTGGAAGAAAAAAAGGCGGCGGCCGAGCTAGCGGCGGAAAAGGAGAAGATGCGCGGCAATTTGCTGCGCTCTGTTTCCCATGATTTGCGCACGCCGCTGACTGCGGTGGCAGGGGCCAGTTCACTTTTGATGCAGGATGACGGGAAGATATCCCCCCAGGAGCGCAGAAAGCTGGCGGCGGATATCCATGAAGAGGTGCTGTGGCTGTCGCAGATGGTGGAAAATCTGCTGTCGGTGACGCGCATTCAGGATCAGGGATCCATTCAGCTGAAAGAGCGGGATGAGTTGGTAGAAGAGGTGTTGGAGGAAACTGTGACGAAATTTCATCGGCGCTTTCCGCAGCAGCAGGTGGAAGTCCAGGTGCCGGCGGAAATTTTGCTGGTACCCATGGACGCGATGCTGATCGAGCAGGTGCTGGCGAATCTTTTGGAAAATGCGGTGCGCCATTCGGGCGTGAAGCACAGCATAGATTTATCCGTGTGGCAGGCAGATGAAAAAGTTTGGTTTTCTGTGCGGGATTACGGAAAGGGAATCGCGCAGGAAGACCTGCCGGGGCTGTTTGACGGCGGGCTGCGGCACAATGACGCCACGCGGGGCATGGGGATCGGGCTTTCCGCCTGTATGACAATTATTCAGGCCCATCGGGGCATGCTGATGGGAGAAAACCACCCGGAAGGGGGAGCGCTTTTCCGCTTCTGGCTGCCGGTGGGACAGTATAGCGCCGAGGAAATCATTTGTGAATCTTAAGGAGATAAGAAAATGGGAATGAAACGCCTGGTAATGGTTGTGGAGGATGAGAAAAGCATCCGGGATATGATCTCTACACTGCTGATTTCCAATGATTATGCGGTCGTGACCGCGGAAAACGGACGCAATGCGCTCACGCTGATTGCTTCCTATCATCCGGATATTATTTTGCTGGATCTGGGGCTGCCCGATATGGACGGGGTGGAGGTACTGCGGACGATCCGCACCTGGTCGGCGGCCCCTGTGATCGTGGTGTCTGCCCGGGGACAGGAAGCGGAAAAGGTGGAAGCGCTGGATGCCGGAGCGGGGGATTATATTGTGAAGCCTTTCGGCACGGATGAACTGCTGGCCCGTATCCGGGCCACGCTGCGTTATACAGATCGTATGATCAAAGGCAGCATGGTTTCGGATGTATACCATGTGGGTGGGCTAAAGGTGGATTTTGGCAAGCGCGTGGTCAGTGTGGATGGAAAAGAGATCCATTTGACACAGATTGAATTTAAGATTCTGGCGCTGCTGTGCAAGGATGCGGGCCGTGTGCTGACATATGAGTACATTTGCAGAAATGTGTGGGGGCCCTATTCTTCCCGGGATAATCAGATCCTGCGGGTGAATGTGGCCAATATCCGGCGCAAAATCGAAAAAAATCCCGCTCAGCCGAAATATATTTTGACAGAAGTTGGCGTGGGATACCGCCTGGTGGAAGAACTGAAAGACGATGAGGGCGTATAAAAGCTCGAAAAATAAATACAAAAAGAAAAAGCACTACTCAATTATACATTGAGTAGTGCTTTTTTAACGGTTTAACAGTATGGATGCAGCAAAAAATAGCTGCGGGTGGAGGCCATATCCTGTTGGATTTGGGCCTGCAGCGCATCCAGGGATTCAAAACGCTTTTCCTCGCGCAGCCGCTTGTAGAAATCCACGCGCAGCGTTTGTCCGTACAGATCGCCGCTGAAATCCAGAATAAAAGTTTCCACAGTGACACGGGTGGAATGGTCATCCACCGTGGGCCGCACACCAATGTTGGTGGCGCCCATATAGCTTTGGGCCCCGATCTGCACGCGGGTGGCATAAACGCCGTGGGCGGGGGTCAGCACATGGGGGGGAACCGTCAGGTTGACGGTGGGGATACCGATGGCGCTGCCCAGCTTTTTACCGTGTTCCACGGTGTGGGACAGGCAGTGGGGATGGCCGAGGAATTCCGTGGCCCGCTCCATATTGCCGTCGAGCAGCAATGTGCGGATATAAGTGGAGCCCACCTTGATGCCGTCGATCTCCATCAGGGGAATAATGTCGCAGCCGATGCCCAGTTCCGCGCATTTGGCGCGGAGCTTTTGGGGATTCCCTTCGCCGCGGTAGCCGAAGTGGAAATCCTCGCCGCAGACCAGATGGCGGGCGCCATACTCCTCATAGAGCATTTTGGTGATGAAATCCTCCCAGGGCATATGCATCATACCTTCGTCAAAGTGGGAAAAAATGACGTCCTCAATGCCGTACAGGCGGTGGATCAAATCGGCCCGGTCTGCAGCGGAGTTGATCAGCTCCACGGGTGTATCTCCATACAGGTCGCTGGGATGGCGGTCAAAGGTAAACACTGCGGGAGACAAATGCAGCTCTTTGGCGCGCTCAGCGGCTTTATTCATCAGCATGCCGTGGCCGCGGTGGATGCCGTCGAAAAAACCCAGAGCGATGACCCGCTGCGGCTTCTTAGTCTGTTCCAAATCAATTCACCTGCTTTTAGACGTTAAAAAAACTTTTGATCGTGGTAAGCATTTCGCCGTCACTTTGGCTGAGGGCGAGAAAAGCACCTTCTTGACTATATACCCGGTAGATGCCGGATGCAAGGGCGGGCGCGGGGGCGGGTGCACCGTTGCGCACTTTCTTTTCCGCTGTGCCACCGACTGTGCAGGCGGGATAAGCGCTGAACAGGGAGTCTACAGGCCGCAGAAAAGCAGTGGCATCGCCGCTGCCCTGCAGTCTGTCCAGCGTGACGGCTTCCTGTAGCGTATATCCGCAGGCCATAGTGCGCTGCAAGGCAGCCATGGCAGCGCCGCAGCCCAGGGCCTGGCCGATATCGTGGCAGAGGGTGCGGATATAAGTGCCCTTGGAGCAGCGCACCCGCAGGCGGTAATCGCCGTTTTGATCGGGGCCGTCCAGCACCTCCAGGGCGTGAATGGTGATGGGGCGGGCCGGGCGCTCCACTTCACGGCCTTTGCGGGCCAGTTGATAGAGCTTCTTGCCCTGGATTTTAATGGCGGAATACATGGGCGGCACCTGCAGGATTTCGCCGGTAAATTGGGGGAGTATTGCCTCCAGGGCCTGCCGGGTAAATTCTGCGGGATGCTCTTCGATCACGGTGCCGCTGGTGTCCTGGGTGTCGGTGACGATACCTGGACGCAGCAGGGCGATATATTCTTTATCGCCGGATTCCGCAAATTCCACCGCCCGGGTGGCCCGGCCGATGAATACGGGCAGCACGCCGGTGGCCATGGGATCCAGAGTACCGGCGTGGCCGATGCGTTTTTCGTGATAGATGCCCCGCAGCTTGGCGCACACATCCATGCTGGTCCAGCCTGCGTCTTTGTTGATGATCAGAATACCATCCGGCATAGGCGGCCCTCAGTCTTCTCCGGCGACCCGGGCGATGGCGTCCAGGGCGCGCTGTTTTGCTTCTGCCAGGGGGCAGTCCATGGTGGCACCGGCGGCTTGGGCATGGCCTCCGCCGCCCAGCATGCGGCAGACTTCGGTGGCATTGACCCGGGAACCGGTGCGCAGACTGATCTTGCTTTCGCCGCTGGCCAGTTCCCGCACGGTCAGGGCGCAGTCCACGCCCTCGATCACGCCGGCCATAGAGGCGATTTCCTCGGCGTCGTCGGGCGTGGCTCCCAACTGCTGCAGCAGGGCCTGGGGCACGGTGACCACGGCGATGCGGTCGTGATCATAAAATTCCACTGCGGACATGATGGCGCTTTCCAGAGCGATGCGCACACGGCTTTTGGTGCGGAAATGGCGCTTGTTGACGCCCTGCACGTCGCAGCCTGCGTCGATCAGCTCCGCTGCCACGCGGTGGGTATTGGCGGTGGTGTTGTTGTAAACGAAGCATCCTGTGTCGGTGGAGAGGGCGCAATAGAGGGCGGTGGCCATCACCGGGGTGATCTCGCCCAATTCCCGCACGATCTCGTACACGATTTCGCCGGCGGCGGCGCATTCACTGCGCACACAGGAGCCGTCGGTGGCAAAGCCTTCATAGGACGGATGGTGATCGATGGCCAGATTGATGCGATGCTGATACGGTCTGGCATTGTCCGGCAGCAGGCCGAGGGAAGCCACATCGGTGGTGATCACATAATCGGGAACATAATTGGCCGGAGCGTGGTAGGGGGTAACATATGCCGCACAGGTGGCTGTCAGCTCCGGATTTTCCAACACATAGGCGGTTTTGCCCAGGTTTTGCAGGGCGGCGCACAGGGCGGCGGCACAGCCAATGGTATCGCCGTCAGGGCGCACATGGGTCAGGATCAAAAAGCGGTCGTGGCTGCGCAGCAATGCTGCGGTCTCGGTGGTGGTCATGCGTCGCCCTCCTCTGTTTCGGCGTCGCCTGCGGGGGCCTCCTTGGCTTCAATGCCGCGCAGAACCTCCAGAATGTGGGAACCATGGGCAATGGAGTCGTCCGCCTCGAAAATCAATTCCGGCGTATAGCGCAGCTGCAGGGCTGCGCCCAGTTCCCGGCGCAGATAACCGCCGGCAGACTTAAGCCCCTTGATCAGCTCCTTTTCCTTGGATTTATCCAAAGCGCTGACATAAATTTTGGAATAGCGCAGGTCGCCGGTGGTGTCCACATGGGTGATGCTTACCATAGTGTCCCGCACACGGGGATCCTTTACAGTGCGCAGCAGCGTGGCCAGCTCCCGCTGGATCTCTTCGTTGATCCGGTTGATTCGGTTTTTAGCCATAGAGAAATACCTCCTTCTGGAGTTTGGTCGTGTTGTTTATATCGAATGCTGAGCGCAATCAAATGGTCAGCATGATACAGGTTTGTTCCCGCTCGTTCAGCTGTTCAAGCGTATCTGTATCCAGATCTGCTAAGCGGCCTGCCAAATAGCTGGGGCGGAGATGATCTTCACCCACCCACAGATGCCAGAGTTCCACCTGCTCGCCTGGGGCGCAGTGTGCGCGCAGATAGCGGCGTAGCAGTTCTGCGTCCTGATCTGTGGCCCTCAGGTCCAGCTCGCGCTGCCAGGGCTTCATGGAAAAGCCCAGCACGTTCACAGCGGCGCGATAGTAGACATGCTCACGGACGGCAAAGCCGTTTTCTTCATACTGGATGCCGCGGTGGGTGCAGAGCCGGCGGGTATGGGGATCGTACAGCGGCAGCGGGTGATCGGTGCACAGCAGATACACGCAGCTCATAGGAGCTCCTTTCGAGAAAAAGCAGGGCGGGCGTTTATGCCCGCCCTGCCGGCTGTTCAAATATAGAAGTAATTACCGCTTCACTTCTTCCATGACAAAGGCTTCGATCTGGTCGCCTGTCCCATGAAGCGGCGCTTCATGGGAACCCTTTGATGCCGTTTCTTGGCGGAATAAATCCGCCAAGGGCCAAGGTTTTGGCGCCGCCAAAACGCTTGATGGAAAAGAAGGCGGCAGGCGCCATAGCAGTAAAACGGGCGCAGCGGCAATTACCGCTTCACTTCTTCCATAACAAAGGCTTCGATCTGGTCGCCTTCTTTGATGTCGTTGTATTTTTCAACGGACAGGCCGCACTCATAGGATTCTGCGACTTCCTTCACGTCGTCCTTGAAGCGGCGCAGGGAGGCCAGGGAACCCTCGTGAATCACGATGCCGTCGCGCACCACGCGCACGGAGCAGCCGCGTTGGATCTTGCCTTCCTGGACATAGCAGCCGGCGATGGTGCCCACGCCGGAAACCTTGTAGACCTGGCGCACTTCCACATGGCCGATGACGGCCTCGCGGAACTTGGGCGCCAGCATGCCCTTCATAGCGGCTTCCATTTCGTTGATGCAGTCGTAAATCACGCGGTACATACGCATATCCACATTGTTGCGGGCGGCGCTGTCGCGGGCAGCGGCGTCGGGGCGGACATTGAAGCCGATGATAATGGCCTTGGAAGTGGATGCCAGCATCACATCGCTCTCGTTGATCGCGCCCACGCCGGAGTGGATCACGCGGACGCGGACTTCCTCATTGGTCAGCTTTTCCAGAGACTGCTTAACGGCTTCAGCGGAACCCTGAACATCGGCCTTGACGATCAGGCTCAGCTCCTTCATTTCGCCGGCCTGGATCTGGCTGAACAGATCCTCCAGGGTGACCTTCTGCACCGGGGCGCTGGCGGCGGCGCGCTCTTCTGCCTTGCGCTGCTCCACCAGTTCGCGGGCCATGCGCTCATCCGCCACGGCGTTGAAAGAGCAGCCGGCGGCGGGAACTTCGGCCAGGCCGGTGATCTCCACGGGGACGGAGGGGCCTGCGGTTTTCAGCCGGCGGCCCTTGTCGTCCACCATGGCGCGGATGCGGCCCACGGCGGTGCCGGCGATGATGATATCGCCCTGGTTCAGGGTGCCGTTCTGCACCAGCAGGGTGGCCACAGGGCCGCGGCCCTTGTCCAGACGGGCTTCGATGACCGCACCGGCGGCGGCGCGGTTGGGATTGGCTTTCAGTTCCTGCATTTCGGCCTTCAGCGTGACCATTTCCAGCAGGTCTTCCACGCCCATACCGGTTTTTGCGGAAATGGGGCAGATGATGGTGTCGCCGCCCCAATCCTCGGGCAGCAGGCCGTGCTCCGTCAGCTGGGTCTTGATGCGCTCGGGGTCGGCATGGGGTTTATCCATTTTGTTGATGGCTACGATGATGGGAATATCGGCGGCCTTTGCATGGTTGATGGACTCGATGGTCTGGGGCATGATGCCGTCGTCGGCCGCCACCACCAGGATCGCGATATCGGTGACCATGGCGCCGCGGGCGCGCATGGCGGTGAAGGCTTCGTGGCCGGGGGTGTCCAGGAAGGTGATGGGCTTGCCGCTGACTTCCACGGTGTAAGCGCCGATTCCCTGGGTGATGCCGCCGGCTTCGCCGGAAGCCACGTTGGCTTTACGGATATAGTCCAGCAGGGAGGTCTTGCCGTGGTCGACATGGCCCATGACCACGACTACGGGAGCGCGGGGCACCAGATCTTCGGGCTTATCCTCGGCGGTGTCGATCAGTTTTTCTTCAATGGTCACGATCACTTCGTGCTCGACCTTGCAGCCCATTTCCTCGGCGATGATTGCAGCGGTGTCGAAATCGATGATTTGGCTCAGAGAGGCCATCACGCCGTTTTTCATCAGGCATTTGACCACTTCGGCGCCAGTTTTCTTCATGCGGCTGGCCAGCTCGCCCACGCTGATCTCGTCGGGGATCTCCACCTTCAGCGGGGCCTTTTTGGCGATTTCCAGCTGCAGGCGGCGCATCTTCTCCTGCTCCTCCTGGCGGCGCTTGTTGGAGAAAGTCATGTTGTTGCCGCGGCGGTTGTTGTTGCGGAATTTTTCGCGGCCCTGCTGCATTTTGCCCGCCCGCTGGCCGGCTTTGGAGCTTTCGGCCATATCCTGCAGGCGTTCGTCGTATTTATCCAGGTTGACGTTGGTTGCCTTGCGGGTGTCCACGATCTTGGTCTTGGGCACGCGGGATGTGATCGGGGCGCTGGATGCGGCGGGCTTGCTTTCGCTGCCGCTCTTGGGAGCCTCTTTCTTGGCAGCGGGCGCCGGGGCGGGATTCTGGGGCGCATCGCCCTTGGCGGCGGGCGCTTTGGCGTCCTTGGTTTTGTTTTCCTTGGGCTGCTCTGCCTTCGGGGCAAAGCAGTCGGCGAAGATTTCTTCCACGCTGGAGATCTGATGCTTCTGCGTCAGATAATCCAGGACAATGGAAATCTCTTCTTCTGTCATCACGGCGCTGTGGCTCTTCGGAGGCGTGGAATATTCCGTCAGAATATTCATGATCTCCTTCGACGGCAGATTAAAGCTCTTGGCAATATCATGCACCTTGATTTTATTTGTCAGATTTGAAGTACCCAAATAAAGCCACCTCCAAAGTGTAATTTACGATTCTGATTTACGCGGACGTTTTTTGCCGCGGCGACGGCGGATGCGCTCGTCTTTGGCCTGGAGGGCCTCCACGGCTTCCTCGTAGGAGCCGGGGAAAGCGGCGGCCAGTTTTGCCGCTGCGGAAAGGGCCAGGCCGGATTCCGTCACCGCCAGCATGGCGCAGCTGCCGCGGCCGCAGGCCGCGCCCAGCGTCTCTTTGTTAAAGGGGACGGAGAGCACCACTGCGTGGGAGCCCTCGGTAAAGTTGCGGGCCCGGCGCACGGTGTTTTCGGCGGCGTCGGAAGCCAGGAGCACCAGGCGGGCTTTGCCCGCGGCGGCGGCGCTGCTCACGCCGTCTTCTCCCAGTTCTGCGCGGCCTGCCCGTTTGGCCAGCCCCAGCTGGCGCAGGAACGCTTCTTTCAGATCAGTCATTCCCAGCCTCCATCTGCGCTTGAAGCGCGTCGTAGACCTCCGGGGGGATCGCTGTTTCAAAGGCGCGCTCCAGTGCTTTTGATTTTCGCGCCCGGGCCAGGCAATCGGGATCGGGGCAGACGTAGGCGCCCCGGCCGGATTTTTTGCCAGTGAAATCCAGGCTGATCTCGCCCTCCGGCGATTTGACCACCCGGATCAGGTCTTTCTTGTTTTTCATGGTGCGGCAGCCGACGCATTGCCGCTGGGGGATTTTTTTCGGTTTCAGCAATTTCATCAGCCTCCGTCTGGTTGATTATTCGGCCTCGTCCGCTGCGGGAGCGTCTTCGTCGGTGATGATCTGGGCCACATCGCCCAGGGTGACGGTTTCGGCTTCTTCGTCGTGGAAGGACTCGGGCTTGATGTCGATCTTATAGCCGGTCAGGCGGGCGGCCAGGCGGGCGTTCTGTCCCTCCTTGCCGATGGCCAGAGACAGCTGGTCGTCGGGCACGATGACGCGGCAGCCCTTGCCGTCGTCTGCCATCCAGACATCCAGCACATCGGCGGGAGCCAGGGCGGCGGCAATGTATTCGGTGGGGTTTTCGCTGTATTTGATGATATCGATCTTTTCGCCGTTCAGCGCATCCACCACAGCGGCCACGCGCTGGCCCTTGGGGCCGACGCAGGCGCCGATGGGATCGATGCTCTCGTCGGTGGACCAGACGGACATCTTGGTGCGGGAACCGGCCTCGCGGGCCACATTCTTCACTTCCACAATGCCGTCGTAGATCTCGGGCACTTCCAGCTCGAACAGGCGCTTGACCAGGCCGGGATGGGTGCGGGAAACCATGACCTGGGCGCCGCGGGTGCCGCGGCGGACTTCCACCATGTAAACCTTGCAGCGCTGGCCCTCGGTGAGGACTTCGCCGGGCACCTGCTCGCCGGCGGCCAGCAGGGCGTTGGTGGCTTCGGTGCCGGTGCCGATGCGCAGGCTGACATTGCCGGTGCGGGGATCGATGCGGGTCACGGTGCCGGTGAGGATCTCGTGCTCCTTGCTGGAGAACTGGTTATAAACCATGTCGCGTTCGGCTTCCTTCAGGCCCTGGATAATGATCTGCTTGCCGTTGCCTGCGGCGATGCGGCCAAACTCCACATTATCCACGGGCAGGCTGACGGTTTCGCCCACGCCGATGGAACCGGCGATGGCCTTGGCGTCGGCCCGGGAGATTTCGCTGCCGGGATTGATGACTTCATCCACCACGGTTTTCTGGATATACATTTTCAGGGTCTTCTTTTCCTCGTCCACGCGGACGATAACCTCTTCCACGTCGGGATGATCGTGCTTGTAGGCGTTGATCAGGGCCTGAACGATCTTATCCATCATGTAATGCTGCGCAATGCCCTTCTCTTTTTCCAGCATGGCCAGGGCAGCAAAGATCTCTTCAACTTTCATGAGATGATTCTCCTGTTCTTATATATAGTGATGAAAAAATGAGTTTATGGGGTTAAATTTCCACGCGCAGGCGAACCAGGGCGATTTCAGCCTTTTCAAAACGCAAAGTCTCGCTGCCCACAGTCAGCAGCACGGCGCCGTTTTCATAGCCGGAAAGGGTGCCGGCGTATTCCTTGCGGCCATCCTTGTTCTGGTACAGGCGCACAGTAACGGGGCTGCCCATAAAGCGCTCGAAATCGGAGGGGCGCTTGAGGAGGCGCTCTGCGCCGGCGGAGGAGACTTCAAAGGTGTAGCTGCCCTCGATGGGATCGGCCTCGTCCAGCAGATCGCTGACGCGGCGGGAGATGGCCTCGCAGTCGTTGATGCTGACGCCGCCTTCCTTATCAATATACAGCCGGAGATACCAGGTGCCTGCTTCCTTGACGTATTCCACATCCCACAGCTCGCAGCCCTGTTCTGCCACCACGGGAGCAGCCAGTTCTGCGGTGAGCTCCGTCACTTTTTTCAATGCATGTTCCACCTTTCTGAATCACGTTGTTTTTTGAATTTTGACCAACAAAAAGAGCGGACCGGGAAGTCCACTCTTGCAAAAACCTTTACTGATGGTTCAAGTTTACCACAAAATTCCGGCCATTGCAAGGATTTTGCGGGATTTTCTTTCTTATGATTTCCAAAAAAATTCAAATGATACGAAAAATAGGGGAAGAATGTTGCCGGAGCGGCGATGGAACCCGGCGGGGGTTACCACTCGGGCAGGCCGCGCCGCTGCAGTTCGATGGCCTCTTCCACGGACATGGGCGCGGGATTGGGCTGCTCCAGAAAATCGCGCAGTTCCTGAATGCCGCGGCCGGTGATGGAATCCACCTGGAAAAGGCGGGAACAGCCCGCCGCTTCCAGCCACTGCCGCACCATGGGCACATTGGCTTTCGGGGAGTCGATCTTGGTGATGATGCCGATCAGGGGGCGGTTTAGGCAGGTGGGCAGGCCGGGAACCAGCACGCAGAAAGGCTCGTCGGCCCCGGCGATCAGCCCCTCCAGGTCGCATTCAAAGGAATAGCAATACAGTGCTTTACAGGCCAGGGATTTCATTTCATAGTATTCGCCGGGGGTGTCGATGAGGATATCCCAGGTGTTGACATACTGCGTTTTGTCGTAGCTGGTTTTTTCTCCCTTCAGGGCCTGGATCAGCGTGGTTTTTCCGGCCTCGCTGCGGCCGCACAAATACATTTTCCGCATGCTGATACCTCCCTTCGGAATTTGTGTGGATCATTGCTGGGACAAGGGGCAGACGCGAAAATGCAGGTCATCGCGGAAAAACCGAAGGTTTTCAGCCATGGCTGCATCCACTTCGGCCCGCTGGCCGGTGATGATCAGGGCTCCGCTGAAGCGATCCATAAACCCCACATCCACATCTCCGGCTTTTACGGCCACATCGGCGGCGATGACGGAGCACTCCGGCGGGGAGAGCTGCAGTATGCCGATGGAGCGGCCGCCCTGCTTAAATGCTGCGTGGAAACCAATATCCAGGCAAAGATTGGTATAGACTACGGGATCCGGCTTGCCGATAACATGGGCCAGGGTGATTTCCCGCCCCGGCACGGAAAGCTGCACCACCCGGGTCTGCCGGCCCTGGACCTGACGGAAGATCTGGTTCAGCACCTCCTGGCGCGTCATGCGCCCCTGTGTGATCTGTTCCATGGCGGCACGGTCTCAGCGCTTGGTGATGGGGCAGGACACATAGCCCAGGGTGTTGTGGAAATAATCCACGACCTCCTCCACGGCGGTGGTCACGGCGGACAGCTCGCCGGTGATGATCAGGGTGCCGCTGAAACGGTCGGCAAAGCCCAGATAGATCTCGCCGCTTTTCACAGAAATGTCCGATGCAATGACGACGGACTCCGGCGGCGTCATATTCATAATGCCGATGGCGGAGGAGTGATAATCGATATTAGGGTTCAGTCCCAGTTTGACATATACGATAGGGGCAGGGCCGCCGATGATATGGGCCAGGGTGATTTCTTTGCCTGCCACCGTTTCCTGCACAATGCGGACCTGTTCCTGGGGAACATTGGATTCATTCACGTTTGGTCACCTCATTGGAATCAAAATACAATCTTCTTTCTATTGTAACCGTCGCGCCGGCGGGGGTCAAGAGCGGGACGGGGAAATGCGCGATATAGTTCAGTTTTGACAAAAAAATGCAAGGCGGATCTGGGAAACCGGCATTATTGCAGGGCTTGAAAGATGCTCTGGAAGTCTTTGGAAAAAATGCTGCCGCGGTTCCAGATAAAGGTGAAGTCATGCTGCACAGAAAAATCTTCCAGCGGGATCTGCCGCAGAATGCCGCGCTCCAAATCCTCTTCCACGGCGGCTTTATATAAAAAGGAGATGCCGCAGTCCTGGCGCAGCAGGGCAACGATGGTGTGGATGTTTTCGACTTCCACAATCGGGCTGAAGTCAGAGAGGGAAAGATTCTGTAGGGCCAGGGCGCGCACCAGGATTTCGCGGGTGCCGGAGCCGGGTTCCCGCAGCAGCAGCCGCTCGCCTGTGAGATCCCGCAGGCGGCGGACGGGCCGGGCGAAGGCATGATTCGCGGCAGCTGCTGCGATATACTCCTCGCTGCGGTATGTTTGCGTGCCGTACTGGGCAGCATTAAAATAGCCTTCCACGATGGCGAAGTCAATGCTGCCCTCGTGCAAACCGGCAAGCAGGGTTTGCGTGTTGCCGTATCGAATGCGGAAATGGCTGTGGGGGTGGGCCTTGATGAGCCGGGCCAGGGGGTCAAGAATTGCGTACTCTCCGATGGTTCGGGTCACGCCGAAGGTCAATACCTGGGCCCCGGCCATGCTGTCCTGCATGCGGCGGCGCAGGATGGCTTCGTCGCTGTGGGTGGTTTCCAGGGCGTCCCGCAGGATCACGCCCGCAGGCGTCAGCGCCAGGCGCTTTTTATCGCGCACGAACAGGGGGGCGGCATAGACTTTTTCCAGATGCTTAATGTGCTGGGAGACGGCGGGCTGCGTCAGATGCAGGGCCTCGGCGGCCCGTGTGAAATTCATATAGCGGCATACGGTGAGAAATGTTTCCAGGCGAAAATCAATCATAGCGACCTCCGGCGAATCAGAATGGATTTATTATAATGCAAATTTATCTAAATATCAATTATTATAATTTTACAAAATGATAGAAATGGGGTATCGTATGCATACCGGCAGTGAACCGCCGGAGGATTTGAGAAGGAGGATGTGCGATGGCATTCGTACAAAAAAACGGAAAGGGACTTTTGGCCTGCATTGCGCTGGCAATTCCGGCCTGCATTCTGGGAAAATGGGTTCCGGGGATCGGGGGGCCGGTGTTTGCCATTCTGGCAGGCATGCTGCTGGCGCCTCTGGTTAAAAAACGGCCGGAACTGAATCCCGGTATCAAATACACTTCCAAAAAGATTTTGCAGTATGCAGTGGTTCTGCTGGGCTTCGGGCTGAATCTGAATGTGATTCTGGAAACGGGCAAACAGTCTCTGCCGATCATTGTGTGCACCATCACCACCTCCCTGGTGATCGCCTATGTGCTTCACCGCGTGATGCATATTCCCGGCAAGATTTCCACGCTGGTGGGCGTGGGTTCTTCCATCTGCGGCGGTTCCGCCATTGCCGCCACGGCGCCGGTGATCGATGCGGACGAAGAAGAGGTGGCCCAGGCGATCTCGGTTATTTTCTTCTTCAATGTGCTGGCGGCCCTGCTGTTCCCGGCGCTGGGTGCGGCCATCGGATTTTCCACCACTTCCGGCGAGGCTTTTGGTATTTTCGCAGGCACGGCGGTGAATGATACTTCTTCGGTCACCGCGGCGGCGTCTACCTGGGACAGCATTTACCACCTGGGCAGCCAGACGCTGGACAAGGCGGTTACAGTGAAGCTGACCCGGACGCTGGCCATCATTCCCATTACGCTGGCGCTGGCTTTCCTGCGGGCACGGAAAGAGGGACAGGAAGCCGGCGGCGTGTCGATGAAAAAAGTCTTTCCGTTTTTTATTCTGTTTTTCATCGGAGCCAGTGTGATCACGACCGTGGCCACATCGGTGGGCGTGCCGATGGAGACGTTTCTGCCCTTGAAGGAACTGTCGAAATTCTTTATTATCATGGCCATGGGTGCGATCGGCCTGCATACAGACATTATCAAGCTGGTGAAAACCGGCGGAAAACCGTTGCTGCAGGGTATGGCTTGCTGGATCGGGATCACTGGCGTATCTCTGCTGATGCAGCATGCGATGGGCTTGTGGTAACAAATCATACCTATATAATAAAAGCAGAGCTGCCCGGCGGGGCAGTTCTGCTTTTTTGCGTGTGTTTTGTGATGATATCACGGAACAAGGGAGGGTTATGGGATATCATAAAGCCATTGAAAGGACAATCTATCAGCAGAATGGAGGCGGACATGAGCTTTTTTGATTTGTTTCGGCGGCCCGATGTCAACCGGGGCGTTGCCGACTGCTGGGCAGTTTCCGGCGCAGTATTATTGGATGTGCGCACGCCCGGGGAATATCGCGGGGGGCATATTCCCGGCAGCAAGAATCTGCCCCTGGAAGATCTTGGGATGGCGGAAAAGATGATCGCTGCTCAGGATACGCCGGTTTTCCTGTATTGCTACAGCGGTTCCCGCAGCGGCCGGGCGGCCGGTTTGCTGCGGCGCATGGGATATACGAACGTTCAAAATATCGGCGGCATTGCCGCCTGGGATGGAAAGGTGGAACAGTAATATGAAGGTAGTAATTGTAGGCGGCGTGGCCGGCGGCGCGTCGGCGGCGGCCCGGCTCCGCAGATTGGATGAGCAGGCAGAGATCGTTGTATTTGAACGCTCTGGATACATTTCCTATGCAAACTGTGGTTTGCCCTATTATATCGGGGGCGCGATTGAAGATCCGGCGGCGCTGACGCTGCAAACGCCGGAGAGCTTTTTTGCCCGCTTCCGCGTGGATATGAAGGTACACCATGATGTGACGGCCATTCACCCGGAACGGAAAACGGTCAGCGTCAGAAATCTGGAAACCGGCATGGAGTTTGAGGAGCATTATGACAAGCTGCTGCTCTCTCCCGGCGCCAAACCCGTTCGCCCGCCCTTCCCCGGCGTGGACAGCAGCAGGCTCTTTACCCTGCGCACAGTGGAAGATACATTCCGGATCAAAGACTATATCCAGCGCAACCATCCCCGTTCTGCAGTGCTGGCCGGCGGCGGTTTTATCGGCCTGGAGCTGGCGGAAAATCTGCGGGAACTGGGAATGGATACCACGATCGTGGAGCTTTCCGATCAGTTAATGGCGCCCTTTGACGCGGATATGGCCGCCTTTATTCACGCTGAAGCCCGGGCCCATGGCGTTCATCTGGCCCTGGGGCAGGCTGTGGAGCGCTTTGAAGAAACAAAAGATGGGATGCGCGTGCAGCTGAAGGGCGGAGATGCCCTGTATGCAGATATGGTGGTCATGGCCATTGGCGTGGCGCCGGATACGGCGCTGGCCCAAAGTGCCGGACTGAAACTGGGGATCAAGGGCAGCATTGTGGTCAATGACCGCATGGAAACGTCGGTTCCCGATATTTACGCCGTGGGCGATGCGGTGCAGGTCAAGCATTTTGTCACCGGTCAGGATGCTCTGATTTCTCTGGCAGGTCCGGCGAATAAGCAAGGCCGGATTGCTGCGGACAATATGTGCGGTGGTGACAGCCGGTATGCCGGTTCCCAGGGCAGCAGCGTGATCAAGGTGTTTACCATGACGGCCGCGGCCACGGGCCTCAATGAAGGGGCCGCCGCCCGGGAGGGCCTGGATGCGGACACGGTGATCCTCTCTCCCATGAGCCATGCGGGTTATTATCCCGGCGGTATGCTGATGACCATGAAGGTGGTTTTTGAAAAGACGACCTACCGCCTGCTGGGCGCTCAGATCGTGGGCTATGAGGGCGTGGACAAGCGCATTGACGTGCTGGCCACGGCCATTCGGGCCGGCTTGAAAGCTACGGATTTGACGGATTTGGATTTGGCCTATGCGCCGCCCTATTCTTCTGCCAAGGATCCTGTCAATATGGCCGGCTGCATCATTGAAAACATTGCAAAGGGCGTGGTGAAGCAGTGGCACCTCAAAGATTTGGATACACTGCCCAGGGATGGCAGCGTGACTCTGCTGGATACCCGCACGGAAGAAGAGTACAGCCAGGGGAATATTAAGGGGTTCCTGCATATTCCGGTGGATGAGCTGCGGGAGCGGCTGCATGAGTTGGATAAGGCCAAGCCTGTGTATGTGATCTGCCAGAGCGGTTTGCGCAGCTACATTGCCTGCCGGATCCTGGCCCAAAACGGCTTTGAGTGCTATAATTTTTCCGGTGGATACCGGTTCTATGATACGGTGACCCATGACCGCTGCCTGATCAAGGCGGCTACTGCCTGCGGCATGGATCAATCACGGTAATTGTACTGCTGCCCGGCGTGGGCGCAGCTGAAGGCCTCCTCTCTGATGGAGCCCCTGTCCGGGGCCGTCGGAGAGGGGGCTTTGCCCGCAGGCAGGGCAGGGGATGCATTCGCTCGGCCCAGGAAAAACAGATTGCTTTGAACCGGGGGGGTATGGTATAATAATCCGACATAGCGCCAAAAAGCTTGGCTGGGCGCACTTTTCAATATTTGATAATAGAGAGGATCGTGATCGTGTGGATGCAGTAAAAACTTATAAAAAGATGTATAAAAAACTGCTGAAAACGCCGGAAGAACTGGCCGGCCATGTGGAGTCCGGCAATGTCGTTTGTTCCGACATTACCCTGGCACAGCCCCAAGCAATCTTGGATGCGATCGCACAGCATGTCAAGGCCGACGGCCTGACCGGTGTGAAGCAGCATACCATTCTGGATGTTTATCCTTATGAAATCTATCAGAATGCAGACCTGCTGGGTTCTTTGACCGGTATTTCCTGGTTCTCCAGCGGCGGCGCCCGCCGGGCAGTGAACGGCGGCTTCGGCGACACGATGCCCTGCTATTACCGGGATATCCCGGGGCTGTTCGATCAGTATGTCGATGTGGATTATTTTGTGGCTGCGGTGTCCCCCATGGATAAGCACGGCTACTTCAGCATGAGCACGGTGGGTTCTGCCTCTCCTGCCATGATGCGCAAGGCCAAGCATATTTTTGTGGAAGTGAATAAGAATCTGCCCCGGGCCCTGAATGCCCCCATGGTTCATGTGTCTCAGGTGGCGGGTATCTGTGAAAATACGATCCCCCTGGTGGTGCTGCCCCAGGCTAAGATCGATGAAACCAGCGAGATCATCGGCGGCCTGATTGCCGAGCGGATCCCCGACGGCGCCACGCTGCAGCTGGGTATCGGCGCAGTGCCCGATGCCGTTGGTATGGCTCTGAAGAACAAGCATGACCTGGGTATTCATACCGAGATGTTTACTGACAGCATGGTGGAGCTGCTGGAATGCGGCGCAGTCAACAACAGCAAAAAGCCCATTCATACGGGCAAAACCGTGGCAACCTTTGCCTTCGGCTCCCAGCGGATTTATGATTTGATCAATGATAACCCCGCTTTTGAGCTGCTGCCGGTGGATTATGTGAATGATCCGGCAGTGATTGCGCAGCATCCCAATTTTGTTTCGATCAACGCAGCCCTGGAAGTGGACTTCTATGGCCAGGTTTGTGCCGAATCCATCGGCACCAAGCATGTATCCGGCTCCGGCGGCCAGGTGGATTATGTGCGCGGCGCGATCCAGTCTCCCGGCGGCATGAGCTTTATTGCCTTCCCCTCCACGGCCAAGGGCGGCACCGTCAGCAAGATCAGCCCCACGCTGACGCCCGGCGCCATTGTGACCACCAGCAAGAACGATGTGGACTGCATCGTGACGGAATACGGCATTGCCAAACTGCGCGGCAAGCCCCTGTCTGAGCGGGCAAAGTCCCTGATCTCCATCGCCCATCCCGATTTCCGCGATGAGCTGACCTTCGCAGCAAAGAAGCAGGGCATCATTATCTGAACCGTATTGATTATGCTTGTCTCCCGGCGGATTGCCACTGGCAATTCGCCGGGAGCATTTTATGCTTATAGTTCGGTGACTTTTGGACAAATCCTACAAAAAGCGGAAGGGAGGTTGACAGGTTGATTTTGTTTTGATACACTCGATTTAATAAAGCACAGCGGGTGCTGCGCGGGCAGAAAATAGGATGTTGTCCGGTGTGCAACGGCGTATACCGGATTCTTTGCGGCAGTGAAGTCCAAAAACAAAGCGTTTTTGGGCCTTTTATTTTATGCTGGTACAGCAGATCATGGAAAGGAAAGGGTACATCGACATGAAAAAACTTGAAGGAAAAGTTGCGGTTATTACCGGTGCATCGAAAGGAATCGGCGAAGGCATTGCTCGCGTTTATGCCAAATACGGCGCAAAACTGGTGCTGGCAGCCCGAGGCGAGCGGGTGGTTGAATTTGCAAATGAACTGTGCGCTCAGGGATATGACGCCATCGGCGTCAGAACCGATGTGACCGATAAGGACAGCGTGCTGAATCTGGTAAAATGCGCCCTGGATAAATACGGCACCATCGATGTGCTGGTGAACAACGCAGGTGTTTGCATCCTGGGCGATCTGCTGAGCAGCAGCGATGAGGATCGGGACTATCACTTTGATATCAACATCAAGGGCGTCTGGAATGTGACCCGGGCTGTGGCTCCGGTGATGATGATGAAAAAGGAAGGCAAGATCGTGATCATGAGTTCTGTTACCGGTGATATGGTGGCAGACCCCGGCGAGGCGGCTTATGCCACGTCCAAGGCAGCGTTGGTGGGCTTTACCAAGGCTGTGGCCCGGGAACTGGCAGATTATAATATTACGGTGAATGCCATTTGCCCCGGCTATGTGCGCACGCCCATGGCCGAGAATATGGCAAAGCAGTCCTGCCCTGAGAATCCTCAGAGCGTCCTGGACGGCATTGCTGCCGGCGTGCCCCTGAAGCGCCTGGCAGAGCCCGAGGAAATCGGCGAGCTGGCAGCGTTCCTGGGCTGCTATGAGTCCAGCTATATCACCGGCGCCCAGATCGTGATCGACGGCGGCAGCACGCTGCCCGAGACTTCCGGCATGGGCGTGTAAGCCTGACTGTAGAAAATTTATTTTATGAAATCAATGGGGCGGAGCCCGGCATTCTTCAGAGATGCCGGGCTCCGCATTTTTTCTCCGGGGCAGGGGATGCAGCAGGATTTGTGATGATAGCCAGAAGGCAGAATCATAAAAAATGCCGAATGGTAGAATTCTTTGCGGAAGTTTGTTGCAGACTTTCGAAAAATAGTGTATTCTATTAACAAATCATATTGGCGTATCAGCAGAAAAACGGCATATGCCGTTTTTTCCGGAGCTGTTGGCTCCGGAAAAATATGTACAAAAGCTTTTCCTGTTCTGGGGTACCGCGGGCTGATCCTGCGGGGAGCGGGGGAAGCATATCAGCCGAGGTATGCGCATATGTTTTATGAGCGGACGGAGTTTTTCGTGCCGCTCCGGCAGCGTGCGGCTGAGTTGGGGACAAACATCATGGAACGAATGGGGTGGTACCATGTATCGTGTTGTAGTTGTAGATGATGAAGTGCTGATCCGGATGTATATCCGGGAAATTCTGGAAAGCAATGGGTACGAAGTGGTGGGAGAGGCCGAGGACGGCCTGGACGCCATCAGCGTTTGCCGGGAACAGCAGCCGGATTTTGTCATTATGGACATCAGTATGCCGATTCTGAACGGCCTGGAAGCATCAAAGGTGATCAACGAGGAAAAGCTGGCTGGTTTCATCATTGTGCTGACGGCCTACCGGGACAAAGAGATCGCAAAACAGGCAGTGGATATGGATGTGATGGGCTATGTAGTCAAACCCGTGGATGAAACGGCGCTGATCCCTGCCATCGAAATTGCCCTCCACAAGTATCAACAAATCAAAAAGATGGAAAAAGAGGTCGGAAAGACCAAGGAAGCCCTGGATGACCGCAAGTATGTGGATCGGGCCAAGGGAATGTTGATGGACCGCAGAAAGATTACGGAAAAAGAGGCGTATGTCTATATCCGGAAATTGGCCATGGACAAGGGCCACTCCATGGTGGAAATCTCGAAAATGCTGCTGAAGGCCTACGGCGGGTGATTGGCGCGCTGCGGCCCTGTGCCCGGCGCTGGGCGGACTGAAACCGGAGGAGGAGCGATTATGCGGAGCAGCCTTACAAGGGAAGAACGGGATAAAATGCTGGTCGACCTGGTTCGGTTCAATACGGACCTGAAAGAGAGCGACATTCAGATCCTGCTGGAAATTTCCCATGCGATGCCTTTCGTGAGTAATCTGGAGGGCGGCGATATTTATATTGACGTTTTAACAAAGACCGGGCGTGCCCTGGTTATTGCGCAGTACCGGCACCCGAGCTGCGACCTGTATCAGCGGGATATTCTTGGCGAGTTCGTGGAAAAAACGGACGAGCCGTCGGTATACCGCGCCCTGGAATACGGCCTTTCCGGCCGCGGCCTGATCGGCGTGATCGATGAGGGGCATACCGTTGTCCGGCATACAGTCAGCCCGATTTACAATGAGGATCAAAAGGTTCTTGGCGCATTGACCTATGAGTATTCCAATGCCCACGAAATGGATACGGAGCCTGCCCGCTTCCGTAACTATCAAGACCCGAAAGGGCACCATCGAAATAATGAAAAAATGAAGCGGATCGTTGGTCATCTGCAGGACGGCGTGCTGCTGTTTGATGAGGATTGCATCTGCAACTTTGCCAATGCCAAGGCAGTGGAAATCTATCGCGGCATCGGGCACAGGGGCGATCTGGTGGGGAAGAAGTACGAGGAACTGCAGCTGCTGTGCTATTCCCTCAGCGATGTGATCATGAAACGGGATGTGATCAAGGGCGAAGTGCGCCTGGGGGATTATGTCCTGGAGGAACGGGTCAGCGCCATTTGGGAAGATGGAGTTTATAAGGGAATCACAGTCGTGCTGCAAGATAAAACGCAGATTCGCCAGATGGAGGAGGAGATTACCTATCGTATCACCTCCATTAACGAAGTGCATCACCGCATGAAAAATAATCTGCAGACGATTATCAGCGTGGTGGGGCTGGAGGCCGCCCAAAGCAAAAACGAGGAAGTGAAAGCCTTCGCCAGAACGATTATCAGCCGGATTTGCAGCGTCAGCGTAACCCATGATCTGCTGGCCCATACAGGAACGGACAGTGTCAATTTGAAGACGATGCTGAGCCGACTTTTGGAGTGCGATCTGGAGGGTTGTACTGCGGGCGGGCGCAAGATTTCGACTGAGATCAAGGGAGATGACCTGGAATTGACGGCCAGCGTGGCGTCCACGGTGGCACTGGTCATCAACGAGCTGATCCAGAATAGTTTGAAATATGCCTTCCCCGATGGGAAAGAGGGGAAGATCTGGATGACCATTGGCAAGGGAGACGAGTATTCCTGGGTCACGGTGCGGGACAATGGTTGTGGCTTTGACGAGAAAACCCAGAAGAAGAGTGGCAGCGGCTTGGGACTGAAACTGGTGGACAGCCTGGTTCGCTTTAATCTCAAAGGCACGGTCTCTGTCAACAGCGACGATCAGGGTACGGCGACCCGTTTTTCCTTCCGGAATACCGGGAAAAAATAAGCGGGGAGCAGGCACCTTTGAGGCTGCCAACTTCTGCGGCAGAATTTTATATAAGATGCACAAAAATCCGGAAAGCTATTGACAAATAGGGGTGGAATTGATATAGTGCAACTTGAGCGAAGGGAATGCATCTTCAAGGCATGCTTCCTTTCGGAAAACTTTATAGCGGCTGGCATGCAATGGCGTGTGTCAGCAATGTTTAGTGGCATCGAAGTCCAAAAACTTTTTTAAAGTTTTTGGGCTTTTTTTATTTTCTGGCGCATAGAAAAGCTCTATGAGAGCCTTGGCATAGAGCGATTCCCTGTGTCAGGATGATGTATCACAGAACAAACATTTTTTGTGGAAAACAAAATGAGGAGGGCAAAGAAATTTAATGAACGAGACAATGATTGAAAAAGGCTTTACTGAACCGACTGACCGAGTAAAGCGCCTGAAGAAAATGATCGTGGAAGCGCGGCCCATGGTCGAAACCTATCGTGCAAGATTGGTTACGGAGACCTACAAGGAAACCGAGGGCATGACTGCTATTATGCGTCGCGCAAAGGTGAACGAGAACTTGTTCAACAACCTGCCGATCGTGATTCGCGATGAAGAGTTGATCGTTGGTTCTCCCTGTGTGCATCCCCGTTCTTCCGATGTTGGTATCGAATACTCCTATGCGGATCTGGCCACCGAGCTGGAGACCATGCAGACCCGTACCTGCGACCAGTTCGATATCGCTGAGGAGGACAAAGAAGTTGTCCGTCACTTCGATGATTACTGGAAGGGCCGCACCATGAGCGACTATGCTTGGTCCCTGATGAGCCCCGAGTGCCAGGCCTGCCAGACCCACGCTGTGTTCAATGCAGGTAACTACATGTACGCCGGTGTCGGCCATGTCTGCTGCAACTACGAAAAGATCCTGAAGATCGGTTTCGCAGGCGTGATCAGAGAAGTTCTGGACGCCATGGCAAAGGTGGATAACAAGAAGCCCGAAGCCATCAAGCAGCTGCAGTTCTACAAGGCACTGCTGATCACCTACACTGCTGGTATCAACTATGCTCACCGTTACGGCAAGCTGGCTGAAGAGATGGCAGCAAAGGAAAACAATCCTCAGCGCCGCGCCGAGCTGATGCAGATCTCCAAGAACTGCTACAAGGTGCCCGAGCATCCTGCAGAAACCTTCTGGGAAGCTCTGCAGTCTTTCTGGTTCGTTCATAACATGATCAACCTGGAGACCAACGCACACAGCTATTCTCCCGGTCCTTTCGACCGCTACATGAACCCCTACTTCGTCAATGATAAGACCATCACCAAGGACTTCGCTCAGGAACTGCTGGATTGCTTGTTCGTGAAGTTCAACGATAAGAACAAGGTTCGCGACGATATCTCCGCACAGGCCTTCGCCGGCTACCAGATGTTCGAACTGATCGCTCTGGGCGGCACCGATGAGGACGGCAACGACCTGACCAACGAGATGAGCTATATGTGCCTGGATGCTCTGGCTCACGTTGGTATGCCTATGCCTTCCGTTGGTTCCCGTATCGGGCCCCAGACTCCCGATGAGTTCCTGTATCGCAACATCGAAGTCATCCGCCTGGGTTACGGTATGCCCAACCTGTTCAACGATGAAGTTATCATTCCCGCTATGGTCAACCGCGGCATTCCTCTGAAGGTTGCCCGTACTTACAACCCCTCCGGCTGCGTGGAGCCCGATATTGCTCATAAGTATGACGGCTGGCACGACGCCTGCGCCTTCAACGTGGCAAAGGTCATGGATATCACCCTGAATAACGGCCGTGCATTCGGCGATCAGATTGGCCCCAAGACCGGCGAGATCACCGACTTCCACTGCATCGAGGACTTCATCAATGCATTTGAGAAGCAGATGGAATTCTTCGTCCGCAACATGATCGAGGCAGATAACTGCATCGATACCGCTCACGGCGATATGGTTCCCCTGCCCTTCGAGTCCGGCCTGATCGACGGTTGTATCGAAAAGGGTAAGTCCGTCCAGGAAGGCGGCGCAATCTGGAACTTCTCCGGTCCTCAGGGCGTTGGTATCATCGACGCTGGTGACTGCCTGTACAGCATCCAGAAGAACGTCTTCGAAGATCACAAGTTCACTCTGGCTGAACTGAAGGAAGCTCTGGAGAACAACTTCGGTTATCCCGTGCCCGCAATCGGCTCTCAGCCCATCTCTGCGGCAGCCGGCGATCCCAAGTACTCCGTGGGCAATATGTCCATCGACAGCATCAACCTGGTCAACGAGCCCAAGGGCACAGGCCCTGTGGCAGACTGCATGTCCGGCCGTTACAACGGCGGCGCAGCCAGCGAAGATCAGATCTATGCAGCTGTGAAGGCTCTGCTGAGCGGCAACAGCGTTGACAACCTGGCAGATCTGCTGAAGACCGGCTCCAACGGTCCTTGCTGCAGCGCCGGCCAGGCCAGCGGCAGCCATCAGATCATCCCCAACGCCCGTTGGGAAGAGATCCTGACCATCTGCAAGAACACCGTTGGTTTTGGTAACGATATCGATGAGATCGATAAGTACTCCGTAATCTGCGGTAAGATCTACTGCGAGCAGGTTGAGAAGTATCAGAACGCCCGCGGCGGTAAGTTCCAGGCTGGTATGTATCCCGTGTCCGCCAACGTTCTGTATGGTAAGGACGTTATGGCACTGCCCACCGGCCATCTGGCAAAGACCCCCATCGCCGACGGTGTGTCTCCTCGTGCAGGTTACGATACTCACGGTCCTACGGCCGCAGCCAACTCCGTGTCCAAGCTGGACCATGCACTGGCCAGTAACGGTACGCTGTACAACATGAAGTTCCTGCCTTCCGCTCTGGCGGGCGACAAGGGTATCAAGAACATGGCATCCCTGATCCGCGGCTACTTCGAGCGCAAGGGTATGCACGTTCAGTTCAACGTTGTTGACCGTAACACCCTGATCGATGCACAGAACCATCCCGAGAACCACAAGGATCTGGTTATCCGCGTTGCCGGTTACAGTGCTCACTTTACCAAGCTGGCTAAGGAAACTCAGGATAACATTATCGCACGTACTGAAATGGAATTCTAATCAACAGGCACAAAACGGAAAGGAGCAGGAGGTACTAAGCAGTGGCAACTGTAAATTACCAGGAGAAGGGTGTCGTATTTGATATCCAGCGCTTTTCGGTAAATGACGGCCCTGGTATTCGTTCCATCGTGTTTTTGAAGGGCTGTCCGCTCTCCTGCCTGTGGTGTTGTAATCCGGAATCTCAGAGAGTTGAACCGGATGTTATGTATGACCAGAAGAAATGTGTGGGATGCGGCAAATGTGTAAAGGCATGCCGCCAGGGCGCAATCGGTCCGGGAAACGAAAAGTGGATCGACCGAACGAAATGCATCGGCTGCGGCGAATGCGTCGATGTGTGCCCGACAGGAGCCCTTTCCCTCAAAGGAGAGGTGATGACCATCAATGAGATCATCCAGATCCTGCGACGGGACGCCCATTATTTCCGCAATTCCGGCGGCGGAGTGACGCTGTCCGGCGGTGAACCGCTGAGCCAGTGGAAGTTCGCCAGAGAATTGTTGAAGGCCTGCAAAGCACAGGGTTGGGAGACCGCAATCGAGACAACCGGGTTTGGCACAGATGAAGCAATCGAAGCTGTGATTCCTTATGTGGATGTGGTGCTGCTGGACTGCAAGTCCACGGATCCCGAAGTCCACAAACGGGTAACCGGCGTCAGCAATGAGTTGATCCGGAAGAATTCGGCAAAGATCGCAGCCTTGGCAAACAAGATTGTGATGCGCGTCCCGACAATTCCGACGGTCAACGCATCTGAGGAAGAGTTCCATCGAATTGCTGAATTTGCGAAATCGCTCAATATCGACACTGTGCATGTGCTCCCCTATCATACGCTGGGCGAAAGCAAGTATGAAATGCTGGGCAAAGCATATGCAATGGGGTACGAGATCAAATCGCTTCCCAGAGAGGAAGCAGTAGTTTACCAAAAGATCATTCAGAGCCATGGGCTGAACAGTTTGATCGGCGGTTAAGAAATTTTATCAATAAAAGATTATGGAGGTAATCGTATGACTTCTGAAGCATTGGGTATGATCGAAACTAAGGGCTTGATCGGCTCTATTGAAGCGGCTGATGCAATGGTCAAGGCTGCTAACGTTACTCTGATCGGCAAAGTCCATGTGGGCGGCGGTCTGGTGACCGTTATGGTTCGCGGCGACGTCGGCGCAGTCAAGGCTGCTACCGATGCAGGCGCAGCTGCAGCACAGCGCATCGGCGAACTGATCAGCGTTCACGTCATTCCTCGTCCCCATGTCGAAGTGGAGACCATTCTTCCCCAGAAGCCGAATGCTGGCGGCTACACCGGCGCAGGCAAATCCGAATAATCGGCGTGGTTGCGTGAGCGCTCCAGCCTTTGCGTAATCTCCGGGCAGGGGTAGAAACCGCGAACATGGTTCCTACCCCTGCTTGAGAAAAAAGAGCTTTGAGTGATCACGCAACCGTTTATTTTGCGCAGCTGTACTTTGCTGCGGCTGCGGGGGATAAAACAAACAAGATCTACGAGAGAGGTAATATAGTTTATGGAAGCAAATAATGGATTTAAGCTCTACAAGAGACGGTGGGCTGTTCTGCTGTCCTTTGTGTGCGTGAACGCCGTTATGCAGTACGGCTGGGCATTCTTCAGCGCAATTGTGACTGATGCGTGGAAGTTCTACGGCTTTACAGATGCTGCCAGCGGCGAAGCTGCTATCAGTGCCCTGACCATGATCATCATGGTGGCTATGATCACCCTGTCCATCCCCGCGAGTTGGGTCTTTGAGAAATTTGGTTGGTATAAAACGGTTTCCGTTGCCGGTATCGTATTGATGATCTTCACGCTGCTGCGTGGTTTCATCGGCGGCACATCTTACACGGCACTGGTGATTACGACCATCGGTATCGCAGTTACCCAGCCCTTCATCATCAATGCATTTGGTATTATCAGTGCTAAGTGGTTCCCGCCTTCTGAGCGCGGCGTTGCCAACGGCTGGGGCATGATCTCCACCTATCTGGGCGTTGTGATGGCACAGTTCGGTGTGCCTTGGCTCATGAGCACCTTCAACATGGATATCCCCGGCGCACTGAAGGTTTTCGGCTTCCTGTCCATCCCCATGATCCTGTGGTTCGTGGTCGTTTCCAGAGAAGCACCCCCCACTCCTCCTGCAAACGAAGAGATTATCGAGCGCGTCAGCTTTGCTGAAGGCGCAAAGCTGTTGGTCAAGAACAAGCAGTTCATCTGCGCTGTTCTGGTGTTCTGGCTGATGCAGGGCGTTTACTTCACCCTGACCACTCTGCTGGAGCCCGTGCTGCAGTTCTTCAACAACGGCGGCCTGGACAGCCTGTTCGTCGGTACTTTGGGCACCATCCTGACGATTACCGGTACAATTACCACTCTGGTTCTGCCCATTATCTCCGATAAGTCCAAGAGCAAGAAGAGAAAGCCCATCGTTCTGGTTTGCCAGGCCGGTACGTTGGTCGGCCTGGCCCTGGTTATCATGGGTCACTCCGTCGGCCTGATGATCGTTATGGCATGCTGCATGGGCGTGTTCCTGACCGGTGTTACCCCCGTCCTGATGGTTATGGGTTACGAGACTGCGTATCCTGTTTCCGAAGGTACGACCGAGAGCTTGATGCAGCTCGGTGCTAACGGTTGGGGCCTGATCTGCCTGCTGGCTGTGAACGGCATCTTCAGAGGCAACCACATGGGTACAATGGCATTCTTCATTGGCGGCATGATTGTGGCAGTGGTTCTGACCCTGTTCATCAAGGAAGCTTCCCTGAAGGATCGCCGCATTGAGTGATCGACGAGTAATCGTCAGCTTTTGTGGTAAGAACGAACGGCACTGAAAACGGAAGAAGCGCACAAAACAGTTTCCCGTTTTAAAAGTGACAGATTCGTAATTTATGGATTTGCTGCAAAGGCCGCGATTGAATTGAAGATGTGCAGGGATACAGCCTGCCTCAGTATTCATACCGGCCTTTGCAGCATTTCCTGCGAAGCATACTAAAAAAACAAGAAAGGTGAATGGCAATGGATGAACAGCAGTTGCGGAAGATCATCAGAGAAGTTCTTCAGCGCGTGAGCGAAGAAGAGAATCTGTGTTTCAATGCAGATTCGTCCCCTTTGCCGAAAGCCTATTTTATCTTCCCTCAAAACTGGATGACCTGCGACAGCGGCGACTATCTGCAGCTGCTGAAAGAGGCCGGCGGCCAGTATCAAAGGATCGTGGCCCTGCCGGAACGGGGCGAGGGAGAGCAAATGTTTTCCGATCTGGGATGCGCGGTGGTTGGGTACAATGACCTGTGCACGCCTGCGGAAGGTTCTGTAACGGTGTTTCCCATCCCCTGCCGGGATTTGGTCATTAAAACAGCGCTGTGCCTTTCCGTGGATTTTGAAACAGCCTGGATTCGGAAGTGCATTGAAAACGGACTTCCTGTGTATCTGAAAAAAGAAGCGTCCATGTTCACGGGCAAAGAGCCTGCGGCATATCGCAAAAAAGTGCTGTCCTATTATCAGGATGTCAAATCCTACGGGATCGCTTTTTTGGATGAACTGGGCGGCCTGAGAAAGGAAGGGCCGGAGAAAAGTAAAATAGAAACAAAAACACAAACAAGAGCAAAAGCAAGGTATATCACCACTCAGGATCTGCGGGATGTCCCGCAGAACGGAACATATCAGATCCATGCCGGAGATGTGTTGACGGCGCTGGCCAAAGATTATATTGAGAAATTCGGCATTCGGATCATGGAAGAATAATGGAGGCGGCTATGGAGTTCAATGTTCAGGATAAACAAGTACATATCGTAAATTTGGCAGTGTGCGCTTCTCTGAAGGCCTTTGAAGAGTATTCTTCCCGCAGCCTGAATTGCAGAAGAACGGTGATTGAGGCAATTAGAAAAAAGCTGCGGCCCTGCGTTCAGGAGTTGGCAGAAAGAGAATATGCGGAAACCTGCATGGGCAATGTGCGGGATAAGATTATCAAGCTGGTGCTGGCACTGGATAAAACGCCCGGTGTGGAAGATCTGGTTTCTGAAGTGGTCACCGGTGATAATGGCATGACGCTGCATGAGAAATTCCCTTATGGCGTGGTTCTGGCGATTCACCCCGCCACGAACCCCTGCGCGACGATGATCAACAATGTCATCGGTATGCTGGCAGCCGGCAACTCTGTGATCAACCTGCCGAACCCCCGCTGCATGGAGACTTCGCTGTTCCTGTCTGAAAAAATCAACGAAGCCATTGAGGAAGCTTGCGGCATCAAGAACCTGCTGGTTACCATGCCGGAATCCCGCGGCGAGATCGTTACTGAGATCATCAACCATCCGGATGTGGCCATGGTTGTGGCTACCGGCGGACGCAAGATGATGTCCCAGGCTTTGTACAGCCCCAAGCGCGTGATCGCCGGCGGCCCCGCCAATCCTGTGGCGATTGTGGACGAAACGGCAGATTTGGCCAAGGCAGCCCGCGATATTTCCGACGGCGCTTCCTTTGACAATAACATCATGTGCATCAGTGAAAAGTGCATTGTTGCTGTGGAATCCATCATTCCGGAATTTGTGAAGGAACTGGAGCGCAACGGTGTTTACTACATTGATAATGAAGAAGAGATGCTTAAGATCACCCAGACGGTGCTGAACCACGATATGAAGATGGTTCGCAAGATGGAAGGCAAGAGCGCCATGGAGATTCTGAAAGAATCCGGCATCTGCCCCGATCATCATGTGCGCCTGGTTGTGATGCGGACGTTCTCCAAGCACCCCCTGGTGCTGGAAGAATGCTTGATGCCTGTTGTGCCGCTGGTTGCTGCTGCGGACTTTGATGAAGCGCTGGAAACTGCGCTATTCACCGAGCAGGGCTATCGCCACACGGCCATGATGCATTCCCAGTGCATCGACCGGCTGACCAAGGCAGCCCGAACCATGAACACCACCGTGTTCATTAAGAATGGTTCCTCGCTGGCAGGCATCGGTTTGAACGGCGAAGAAATGGCCAGCTTTACTATTGCAAATATTACGGGCGAAGGTATTACCACCGCGCGGGACTTTGCATGTAAGCGGAGCTGCACCCTGACCGGCGGATTCTCTGTTCGCTGAGTCATTCCCCCGGAGGTAATATGAAAACAGCTGACGAAAGATTTCAGGAATGTGACGCACTGATTGACGCCTTTGAAAAAGTTACGAAGCATCCCATCGTCAAAAAGTCCAAAGAGTATTATGTGGGCGTCGATCTCGGCACAGCCTGTGTCGTTGTCGTTGTTTTAGATGAGACATTTCGGCCGGTAGCCGGAGCGTACCAGTATGCTGATGTGGTTCGGGATGGCATGGTAGTCGATTATATTGGCGCGGTACGGATCGTGCGGGAAATGAAAGAGCATCTGGAAGAAAAACTTGGAACAGAATTGCTCTATGCCGCTGCTGCGATCCCGCCGGGAACGGCGATGCTGGATTCCGGTGTGATCAAAAATGTGGTTCAGGCAGCCGGATTTGAACTGACGCGGGTTCTGGATGAGCCCACTGCCGCCAATGCGGTGCTGCACATCAAAAACGGCGCCGTGGTTGATGTGGGCGGCGGTACGACCGGTATCTCCATCCTGAAAGATGGTGTGGTCACCGAGGTGATCGATGAGCCTACGGGCGGTACCCATTTCACCTTGGTAGTGGCCGGTGCCCTGCATATGGAATTTGCCGAAGCGGAGCTCTACAAGCGAGATCCGAAAAATCATAAAGAATTGCTGCCGGTGTTAAAACCGACAATCGAGAAAGTAGCAGATATCATCAAGCGGTGCGTTGAAGGCCATCACGTGGAGGAGATCTATTTGGTCGGAGGTACCTGCTGCCTGACGGGAATAGAGGACATTATTGAGAAGTATGTCGGAATTCCGACTTACAAGCCTAAGAATCCTATGTTTGTGACTCCCCTGGGAATTGCAAAAAGCTGTACGAATGACGAAATCGTTATGTAATAGATGGAGGCAGGTATGGAATTGTTAGAGATGATTAAGGATGCGGGTATCATCGGTGCAGGCGGCGCTGGATTCCCGACGCATGTCAAACTGAACGCCAAAGCGGATTATATGCTGCTCAACGGCGCGGAGTGCGAGCCTTATCTGACCAGCGACTACCGCCTGATGGTAGAGGAGCCGGAGAAGCTGGTGGGCGGTTTAAAGGTCATCCTTCAGCTCTTTGACAATGCTAAAGGCGTGATCGCGGTGGAAAATAATAAGCCGGAGGCCATCAAAAAGCTGGAAGAGCTTGTAAAGGATGAGCCAAGGATTACCGTATGCCCTCTGCTTACCAAGTATCCTCAGGGCGGTGAGCGTTCCATTATCTACGCAGTAACCGGAAGAAAGGTAAATTCCTCCATGCTTCCTGCCGATGCAGGCTGCATTGTAGATAATGTAGATACAGTTATTTCCATTTATATGGCGGTATGCAAGAGCACACCTCTGATGCGCAAGATCATCACCATTACCGGTGATGCGGTCAACACTCCCTGCAACTTCAATGTAAAGCTGGGAACCAATTATCAGGAGCTGATCGAGGCTGCAGGCGGCTTTAAAGAGGAGCCGGAGAAGATCATTTCCGGAGGCCCCATGATGGGAC
>CALDMR010000010.1 GCA_937915065.1 uncultured Clostridia bacterium | reverse complement strand
TAGTAATATCAACGGTTTGCAGGCCGTTGGCAAGAAGTTTTGTCCTAAATTAAGTAATCCGAGATATCACCCATGTCCTCGTTTCTTTCAAATTGCGCCTTGATTTCTTCATTTATAGCGGCGTTCATTACGGGAATAACTTTCAAATCCTCTTCCTTTACAGAAATTTCAGCAATATCATCTTTTTCTCCACACTGTGGAAAGTTTACAAGCCAAGTACCGTTTGAGTTATCATCAAGGCAAATCCAACCTTGCATACCTTTATGAACACCGTGCTTAGTGTATTTTTCTTTTTCTACCATTAATTCAATGCAATCCATCATCATATTTATTTACCTCCATAGGGTGTTGTTAACTGCATCCTACCATTAGGATAAACCATCCACCCTGTTATAAAAGACACAGCGTTTCCATTGTCCCTTCTGGAAATAGTAACTCTTATACTGATTCGCTGACCTTTATCATTTAGCTTGCCTAATTGATATTCACCTGAAATGTATTTTTCTCGTGCTTGCCGTTCTATCTCTGCTTGCAACCACGAAGCATCTTCTAGATTATATCCCCATTCTTTGAAAAGTTTCTCTTTGCTATGCGTGTAGATACCAGTTGTATTAAATAGGTAGGGATCAAATTTACCATAATCGCTATGCGCTGTTGCGTTTCTCAGAACAAGAGAATAATCGATCAGTTCCAATGTGCAATGACAATACGGGTGGTGTGGGCAGGGTGGATGAGCCTCTTCGGTAAAGAAGCATCCGTCCAGCATCAGACATTCCTCGCAATGGGTTTTTCCTTCGGAGTGGTGCGTCCACTGAACCCAATCTAGAAAGTCAGCCGACTTTCGCACAAGAATCGCTCCCGCACTACGCTTATAATACATTCATTTTTTCTCCTTCTCAAGTAGTCAGAAAAGATGTTCTTCTACAAGTAGAGAAAAATGAGCCTAAAGTTGCACACTTTTGTGCAACAAGCTTAAAAAATTTAAATAAAATTAAAAAATGGGGGAGTCCAACAAGGACTCCCCCATGGTCGGAGTGTCGGGATTCGAACCCGAGGCCTCTTGGACCCGAACCAAGCGCGATACCAAACTTCGCCACACCCCGGCATGTCATCATGCCCTACTATTATAAGTAAGTTCTATCCAGCTGTCAAGTGTTTCTTTTCAGAGGCTGCAGTTTTTCTCTATAACGGGCTGGTATAAGAAACGGGACAGGGACATATACTGCATCAGACTTTCTGAAAAGGGGCGAGGCGCTTGACGGGGTATGGCTATACTACGGTGGCGGAAGAATATCAGGGGAACCGGTCGCGGCTGTATAGCGCCGGAAAGGAGAAACGGAGCGGAGGGGCGGATTCCTTCAGCAAAAGGGAGCTGCTGCGATGGGGGCGGCTTTTGCTCTGTGCGGCGCTCTTTTTGGCCATGGTGGTTACAAAGGTGCAGATGCCGGAGCAGTTTGCGGCCCTGCGCAATGCCGTTTCCGGGCAGATGAGCCAAAGCCTGGATTATCGGGAGGTCTTCAGTGCTGTGGGGCGGGTCATTGGCGGAGAGGCCACGGTTCGGGAAGGCCTGAATGATGTCTATTTGGAAGTGTTTCGTCCTGCCCGGCAGGAGCAGGCCGTGGAAACGGCAGTTACAGAATCGATTGCGGATCTCAGCCAGCAAGAGCCGGTCAACGCCTTGCTGGCTTTTTCGCAGGATTGGGCCCACTGTGGTGCGGCATTGTACCGCCAGGGGACTGAACGGCGCCAGCTGGAAACGGAGCATACGCCGGCGGAAAGCGCGCCGCCGGTGCAGGCGCCCGCCCAGCGGGAGGAGCCGACGGAACATAGCCAGAGCCAGGAGGACGGCGTGATTTATGATGCTGAAACGTTGCCGGAGGGCGTGTGTATGGAACAGCAGGTGCTGGGCATTTCTTACGCTACCCCGGTCAAGGGATGGCTGTCCTCTCCCTTTGGTTACCGGGAGCATCCTGTTGAGGGGGAAGAGAAATTCCATCGCGGCCTGGATATTGCTGCGCCGGAGGGCAGTACCATCACCGCCTTTGCCGACGGTACGGTGAAAGCGGTGGGAGAGAGCAGTTCTCTGGGGAATTATATTATGGTCAGCCACAGCGGTGGGTTGACGACCCTTTATGCCCATTGCAGCAAAGTTACGGCCGGCGGGGGCGCGTCAGTGAAAAAGGGGGAAAAGATTGCCGAAGTCGGCCATACCGGTATGGCTACCGGCGCCCATCTGCACTTTGCGATCCAGCAGGGAAAGACTTATCTCAACCCGATTTATTATGTTACGCTGGAAAAAGCGCCTTGACCGGCGGTGGGGCGGGGGAGTCAGCCCGTCCTTCCTGATACTGCTGCTGCTCTTTGCTGCGGTGGATCGGCAGCGGCTGCTCATTCATATTTTGGCGGCAGCGGCCCTGCACGAAGGAGGGCATATCATCGTGCTGCATCTGCTGGGGGGGCACATTGCCGGATTTCGCCTTACCCTGTTCGGTGCGGAACTGCGCATCCGCCACAGCGAGCGCCTTTCATACGGGCGGGAGATTGCGGCGGTGCTGGCCGGGCCGGGGGTCAACCTGCTATGCGCCTGGGCGTTGGCGCGGTGGGCGGCGGGCGCCGGTTGGGAACGGGGATTTATGATCGCCGGTATCCATGGAGCGCTGGCGCTGTTCAATCTGCTGCCCCTGCGGATGCTGGACGGGGGGCGCAGCCTGTATCTGCTGCTGTCCTGGTGGACTGAACCGGTGACAGCGGACCGCGTTTTGCATGGAGTGGATTGCCTGTGCCTGGGGGGCTTACTGCTGATCGGGGCGGCGATCCAGGGGGCGATCGGAGTGCAGCTGCCGCTGCTTTTGGTGGAGATCTGGCTGATTGTTTGCTGGTTTGGGGAAACAGGTATTGTCAAACCAGGCAGAACAGGGTAAAATAAATTTTTAGAATATAAGAAATAGGAGAGTTACCCTGTGGATAAACGACTGGAACGCATTTTGCCCCGGGTGCAGAAACCTGCGCGTTATGTGGGCGGTGAATACAATCAGATCGTCAAGGATCGGGCGGAAGTGGATACCCGCTTCGCCTTCTGTTTTCCGGATACCTATGAGATCGGCATGTCGAATTTGGGTATGCGGATTTTGTACGGCGTGATGAACGATGTGGATGGGGTCTGGTGCGAGCGGGTGTTTGCCCCTTGGCCGGATATGGAAGAAGAGATGCGCCGGGCGCAGATCCCGCTGTATGCCCTGGAATCCGGGGACGCCGTGCGGGACTTTGATATCATCGGCTTTTCTTTGGGCTATGAAATGGCGTTCAGCAATGTGCTCAATATGTTGGATCTGGCCGGCGTGCCGCTGCACGCGGCGGAGCGGACGGAACTGGCGCCCATTGTGATGGCCGGCGGCACCGCTTGTTTCAATGCAGAGCCTCTTGCGGATTTTATTGACCTGTTCTCCCTGGGCGAAGGCGAAGAGGTGACGGTGGAGCTGATCGAGCTGTATCGCCGGGCCAGGAAGGAAGGCTGGAGCAAAGCGCAGTTCCTGCGTGCGGCGGCGGAGATCGACGGCATTTATGTGCCCGGCCTGTACGATGTGTCCTACCATGAGGATGGTACTGTGGCGGAGATCGCGCCGCACAGCGGCGTGCGGCCTGTGGTGACCAAGCGCATTGTGGAGGATATGGACACTGCCTATTTCCCCAGCAAGACCATTGTGCCCTCCACCGAAGTGGTCAACGACCGCGTGACGCTGGAGCTGTTTCGCGGCTGTATCCGGGGCTGCCGTTTTTGTCAGGCGGGCTATGTGTACCGCCCTGTGCGCAACCGCAGCAAGGATCTGCTGGTGCAGCAGGGGGTGGAGTCCCTGGAGGATTCGGGCTATCAGGAAATGACCCTTTCCTCTTTGTCCACCAGCGACTACAAACCGCTGAATGAGTTGTGCGATGGATTGATGGACTACTGCGAGGCCAATAAGGTTCATCTATCCCTGCCGTCCCTGCGGGCGGATAACTTTTCCATGGAACTGCAGCAGCGCCTGGCTCGGGGTCGCAAGGGGGGACTGACCTTTGCGCCGGAAGCCGGCAGCCAGCGCCTGCGGGATGTCATCAATAAGAATTTGACGGAGGAGGATCTGCTCAATTCCTGCCGGATCGCCTTTGAGGGCGGCTGGAATTCCGTGAAACTCTATTTTATGTTGGGTTTGCCCACGGAAACGGACGACGATATCGTGGAGATTGCCAAGATTGCGGCCCATGTGGTTCACACTTGGCGGGAATATGCGCCGGATAAGCGCCGGGGCGTCAGCGTAACGGTATCCACCTCCTGGTTTGTGCCGAAACCCCACACGGCTTTCCAGTGGGAAGCGCAGATCACCAAAGAAGAATACGAGCGCCGGGTGCAGCTTTTGCGGGACAGCATCCGGGCCAAAGCGGTGTCTTATAAGTGGCACGATTCCGACACCAGCTTCCTGGAGGCGGTGCTCTCCCGGGGAGACCGCCGCCTGGGAAAGGTGCTGGAAGCGGCCTGGCGCCGGGGGGCAAAAATGGATGCCTGGCAGGATTATTATCATCTGGATCTGTGGTTGGAAGCTTTTGAAGAGTGCGGACTGGATCCTGCCTTCTATGCCAACCGTGTTCGGGAGAAAGATGAGATTCTTCCCTGGTCTATGATCTCCTCCGGCGTGTCGCAGAATTATCTGTGGCGGGAGCGGGAGCGGGCCTATGCGGGAGTAACCACGCCGGACTGCCGAACCCAGTGTACCGGCTGCGGCGCCAACTGTCTGATCGGGGGAGGGAAATGCGATGTCTAAGCTGCGGCTGCTGTTTGAAAAGCAGGGAACCGCCTGCTATATTTCCCATTTGGATTTGATGCGCACATTTCAGCGCCTGTTTTTGCGGGGCGGTATGTTCATCAAGCATTCCAAGGGGTTTCACCCCCATCCGGTCATGTCCATTGTGCTGCCCCTGCCTGTGGGGCAAAGCAGTTGTTGTGAACTGCTGGATTTTGAGGTGGAAAGCGATGTGGATCTGGCGGGGCTTCCGGCTATGCTGAACGCGGGATGTCCCGAGGGGCTGCGGGTGCTGAAGGCTTATGAAGCCCAGCGCCCGGTGCGGGAACTGGCCTATGTGGCGGCAGAACTAAAGCTGGTTTATGACCATGGAGTTCCTGCGGGGGCGTTGGGACAGCTGCAGGCCCTGTTTGTCCGGCCCCAGGTGATCATTCAGAAAAAGACCAAGCGCAAGGAACTGGCGGATGTAGACATTATACCGCTGATCCGGGAGATCACCCTGAGCGAAGCGGAGGGGGCGATCCTGGCCGAAGTGGTGGTGTCGGCCCAGAACCCTGGCCTGAACCCGGCGCTGATCGGCGCTGCCATCGAACGGGAACTGCCGGATTGCAGCCCCGATTTCCTGACGGTTCGCCGCCTCAATGTGCTGGATGCCGAGGGGAAGGAATTTCGCTGACCTTTGGAAAAAATGAAAATAATACTTGCAATCTGAGGAAAGCTGTGATAAACTACCATAGTCTAAAAGGGCGGTCCTCTGTCGTATTGCGCCAAAAATAAAAAATACGCAAGGATTTTTCGGCATGAACGCCTATATATAAGGAGGAAATTATCCATGGATTTGATGCAAGCACTGAGAGAGTCTCAGCTGAAGGCTGATCGCCCCGAAGTTGCCATCGGCGATTATGTCAAGGTTCACGTAAAGGTCAAGGAAGGCAGCCGCGAGAGAATTCAGGTTTTCGAAGGCACCGTCATTGCGAAGAAGCACGGCGGCGTTGAGGAAACTTTCACTGTTCGCCGCGTGTCCTACGGCGTTGGCGTGGAGAAGGTATTCCCCGTCAACTCTCCGATCATCGACAAGGTCGAGGTTGTCCGTCACGGTAAGGTTCGCAGAGCGAAGCTGTATTACCTGCGTAAGCGCGTTGGTAAGGCTGCCAAGGTTAAGGAAAGAATCTAATCGTCTTTTACTGCAGAAAAGAGGAGCAAACAGCTCCTCTTTTTTTGTATCTTTCGTGGGACTACAAAAACCGGAAAATGGTCTCTGCTTCCTGCAAAAAGAACACAGAAAAGCGAAAAAAACGAGAAGAACCTCTTTTTTTTGAGGGAGAATTCCTGTATAATAATAAGCTAATATAGTATTGCATTGTCAGTGGAAGCAAAAGGCGGAGGCATAGAAACCGTGCAGCGGGATAGAGAACGGGAATTCAACAAGGGGCAGCCGCCCTGCAGTGGGTGGAATACAGCATTGGAATGGCTGCAGGCACTGGTGTGTTCTGTGGTGCTGGTGGCCCTTTGTTTTACTTTTGGTGTGCGCATCGTCGGTGTGGAGGGCGTTTCCATGGAACCCACGCTGCAGCCGAACGACAAGCTGCTGGTGGTTTCAAAATTGTGGACGCAGCCCCGGTGCGGCGATATTGTGGTGCTGCGCAAGGATTCTTTTATGGAATCGCCCATTGTGAAGCGCGTGATTGCCACGGAGGGGCAGACCGTTGATATTGATTTTACCACCGGCACGGTTTCCGTGGATGGCGCTGTGCTGGAGGAACCCTATTTGAACGGGCCGACGCTGACGGCGGGGGATCTGGCATTTCCCATGACGGTTTCGCCCGGCTGTGTATTTGTGATGGGAGATAACCGCGGCGAAAGCACCGACAGCCGCTGGAGCTGGTTGGGCGAGGTGGATCGCCGCTATCTTTTAGGAAAGGCTGTGTGGCTGCTGTTCCCGGGCGGAGCAGACTGGAGCCGCATCGGAGAGGTGAAGTAAAATGCAGGATCTGCATTATTTTCCGGGGCATATGAAAAAAACCCAGCGCGCCATAGAGGAAAGTATCAAAAAGGTGGACGCTGTGTGTGAGATTCTGGATGCGCGGATTCCGTTGTCCAGCCGAAATCCGGATATCGATGACTTGACGGCGGGAAAACCCCGTCTGATCGTACTCAACCATACAGATCAGGCGGACAGCGCCAAAACAAAACTATGGGCGGCATATTTCCGCCGCTGTGGATATGCGGTGATAGAAACCGCTGCAAAGAGCGGCGGCGGCGTGAAGGCCTTTGTGCCTGCGGTACGGGCCCTGTTGGCAGAAAAACTGCAGCGCTACGCGGAGCAGGGCCAGGCGGGGCGCACGATCCGTGTGATGGTGGTGGGCATCCCCAATGTGGGCAAGTCCACCTTTATCAACCGCGTGGCGGGGAAAACCCGGGCCAAGGCAGAGAACCGCCCCGGCGTGACCCGCTCCAATCAATGGGTGAGCGTGGGCGGCGGTTTGGAATTGCTGGACACGCCCGGTATCCTTTGGCCCAAGTTTGAGGATCAGGAGGCAGCTCTGCGCCTGGCCTTCATTGGGGCGATCCGCGATGAGGTTATGGATCTGGAAGAACTGGCCTGCTATTTGATGGACTTTCTGGCCCGGGCATATCCTGCCTGCCTGGCGGAGCGGTATCAGATCACGCCGGAGGAAGGGGAAAGTGGCTATGATCTGCTGATCAGGGCGGGGCGCAAGCGCGGATTCCTCATTTCCGGCGGCGAGGTGGACACCGAGCGTATGGCGAAAATCCTGATGGATGAGTTCCGCGGCGGAAAATTGGGCCGTTTCACCCTGGAACTGCCGGAGACGGCGGAGGAGGGGAAGGAGCCGGACGATGGAACCCCTTGATTTGTGGATGGAAGAGCGCAGCCTTTGGCAGGCGGGGTGCGAGACCGTTTGCGGCGCGGATGAAGCCGGGGCCGGCCCTTTGGCGGGGCCGGTATACGCCGCGGCAGTGATCCTGCCCCGGGAGTTGTGCATTCCCGGTTTGAATGATTCCAAGCAGCTGACGGCAAAAAAGCGGGATGCGCTGTATGATGAGATCACAGGGCAGGCACTGGCTTATGCGGTGGTTGCCGTGTCCGCGGCGGAGATTGATGAGATCGATATTCTCAACGCGCGGATCAAGGCGATGGATGAGGCCATTGCCAGGCTGTTCCTGCGGCCGGATATGGCCCTGATCGACGGCAACCGGGATCATGGAAAGCCCTATTCCATTACCTGCCCCCACCGGCTGTTGGTTAAGGGAGACGGCCGCAGCGCCAATATCGCGGCGGCCTCTGTGCTGGCAAAAGTCAGCCGTGACCGGTATATGGAGGGGCTGGCGGAGCGCTATCCTGCCTATGGGTTTGAAAAGCATAAAGGCTACGGTACCAAGGCCCATTACCAGGCGTTGGATGCTTGCGGCCCTTGTCCGGAGCACCGGAAAACCTTTTTGAAAAAATGGGAGGCCCGGCGCCATGAACCCTAAAAAATTGCTGGGGGACTGGGGTGAAGCCTACACGGCGGCGCATTTGCGCCGGCAGGGATATGCGATTGTGGCCAGTCAGTTTCGCTGCCGTATGGGGGAAATCGATCTGATCGCCCGGAAAGATGGGGTGCTGTGCTTTGTGGAGGTCAAAACCCGCACGGAAACCGAGCATGGCCTGCCCCGGGAATTTGTGGGACCGAAAAAGCAGCAGCGCATCCGCGCGGCAGCGGCCCAATATCTGGCGCGCTACGGGCTGGACTGTCCGGTGCGGTTCGATGTGGCGGAAGTTTGTACCACCGACGCATTGGAGGAAAACAAAACGACGATCGAATATCTGGAAGCGGCTTTCGAATGAAATAAGGAGTAAGAGACCATGTTGCCTGTTTCTTTTTTTGACGCCCACTGTGATACCTTGAGCTGCTGTACACATTTGGGATGGGATCTGGGCAATGCTCCCGGGCATACGGATCTGTGCCGAGGGGCTGAATTTGCCCATTATGCCCAGGTGTTTGCAATTTTTCAGGACGGCGCGCAGCTGCCGGAAGACGGTATGCTGGCGGAATGTGAGCGGCAGGCCCGGGTGTTCCGGCAGCAGATGTCGCTGCACAAAGATGCGGTCATGCAGTGCTGCACGGCGGAAGATCTGGCGCGCGCCGCGGCGGAACACAAGACGGCGGCTTTGCTTTCGATCGAGGGGGCGGAGCTGCTGGAGTGCGACCCCGGGCGGCTGGAATATGCCCGGGATCTGGGCGTGAGGCTGATCAATGTGACCTGGAACCGGGCCAATGCCCTTTCCGGCTCCAACGCGGAAGAGCGGGAGCGGGGGCTGAGCCCGCAGGGACGGGACTTTGTGCGGCGCGCCTGGGCGCTGGGTATCCTGGTGGATGTGTCCCACCTGTCAGACCCCGGCTTTTGGGATCTGGCAGATCTGGCGGAGCAGCCCCTGGTGGCCAGCCACAGCGACAGCCGGGCGCTGTGTGGGCATCAGCGGAATCTGACGGATGATATGTTCCGGACGATTCGTGACAGCGGTGGCTTTGTGGGGCTGAATTTCTATACGCCTTTTATCGGCCGCAGCAATACACTGGATGATATATTTGCGCATCTGGAGCATTTCCTGGAAATGGACGGTGAAAAGACCGTCGGTTTCGGCGGCGACTGGGATGGCTGCGACCAGATGCCCGGCGGCATCCGCGGCATCCAGGATATGGTGAAGATTTATGAAAAAATGCTGCAGCGCAATTACAGCCCGCGGCTGATTGATGATATTTTTTATAATAATTTGAAGCGCGTGATCCTGGCGCGCGTATAAGGAGAGAAGAATCATGCGTTATTTGAGCACAAGAGACAATACCCTGCGCTATACTGCTGCAGAGGCCATCAAGCAGGGCTTGTCCCGGGATGGTGGCCTGTTTTTGCCGGAGGAACTGCCCTGTCTTTCTGAAGAGCAGCTGAAGCGGATGCAGGCCATGTCCTATCAGGACCGGGCTGTTGAAGTTATGAGCCTGTTTCTGGAGGATTACAGCCGGGACGAGCTGAAGGCTTTTGCCGATGCGGCATACGGCCCCGACCGCTTTGACGATGCGGCTGTGGCTCCGGTGCGCACCCTGGACGGGAGCACCCACTGCCTGGAACTGTGGCACGGCCCCACCAGCGCTTTTAAGGATATGGCTCTGCAGATGCTCCCGCACCTGCTGTATGCCAGCCTGAAAAAGACCGGTGAAGATAAAACGGTCTGCATTTTGGTGGCAACCTCCGGCGATACCGGTAAAGCGGCGCTGGAAGGATTCCGTGATGTGGATCACACCAAGATCATGGTGTTTTATCCCAAGGACGGCGTGTCTGCCATTCAGAAGCTGCAGATGGTCACGCAGGAGGGCGCCAATGTGGGCGTTTGCTCCGTGGTCGGCAATTTCGATGATGCGCAGACCGGCGTGAAGCGTATTTTCTCCGACGAAGCGATCCGTGTAAAACTTCTGGAGCGGGGCTATTTCCTCTCTTCGGCCAACTCCATCAACTGGGGGCGTGTGCTGCCTCAGATCGTCTACTATGTATCTGTTTGGTGCGACCTGGCCCGGGATGGGAAAATCAAAGAAGGCGAAAAGCTGAATATCTGCGTGCCTACGGGCAATTTTGGCAATATCCTTTCGGCCTATTATGCCAAGCGTATGGGCGTGCCGATCGGTAAACTGATCTGTGCTTCCAACAAGAACGATGTGCTGACGGAGTTCCTGCGCACGGGTGTGTATGATCGCAACCGGACCTTCCATACCACCATGTCTCCTTCCATGGATATTCTGATCTCCAGTAATCTGGAGCGGCTGCTTTACACCCTTTCCGGCGGGAACGATGCTGAAGTCCGGGGCTATATGGAGCAGCTGAACCGCGAGGGACGCTACCAGGTGCGCGAGGAGATCCTGGCACAGGTCCGGGATCTGTTCTGGGCCGGCTCCTGCGGCGAGGAGGAAACGACAGAAACCATTCGCCGTTATTACACGGAAAAGGGTTATCTGATCGATACCCATACCGCTGTGGCGGCCCATGTGCTGGAACAGTACCGGGCGGAGACCGGTGACAAGGGCATTGCTGTCTTTGCCTCCACGGCCAGTCCCTATAAGTTCTGCAACCATGTGCTGCGCGCCATCGGAGAAGAGCCTGCGGGCGACGGCGTGGAGCTGATTGCGCAGCTGCAGGCGGCAACCGGCGTGAAAGCGCCCTGGCGCCTGGCAGAGCTGGGCAGCAAAGCTGTCCGGTTCACCCAGAGCACGGAAAAGCAGGATATGGAGCGAGTGGTTTTGGACTACTTGCAGTAATCTGGCATCAGTTTTGGTTTCGGAGGGATGGCATGGCACTTTATGCGATCGGGGATCTTCACCTGTCGCTGTCAGTGGATAAACCGATGGACATTTTCGGCGATGTCTGGCGGGGGCATACGGAGAAACTCAGGGAGAGCTTTTCCCATCTGACGGAGGAGGACACCACTGTGTTGTGCGGCGATTCTTCCTGGGGCATTTCTCTAGAGGAGTCCCTGGAAGATTTTCGCTTTATCGATGGGCTGCCGGGGCAGAAGATCCTGCTCAAGGGCAATCACGATTATTGGTGGGAAACGGCGGCAAAGATGAATGCTTTTCTGGAAAAGCACGGTCTGAAAACGATCCGTTTCCTGCACAATAATTGCTATGTTTACGGGGACTATGCCATCTGCGGCACCCGGGGGTGGTTCAGCGATGAGGAGACCTCTGACATGGCTCATAACCGGAAGGTTCTGAACCGGGAGGTGCAGCGCCTGGAACTGTCCTTGAAGGCGGCGGGGGAGCGGCCCATCCTGTGCTTTCTCCATTATCCGCCCATGTATCAGGGTTATACCTGCCCGGAGATTTTGGAAGCGCTGCACAGATATCCTGTGAAAACCTGCTGCTACGGGCATCTCCACGGCCCCAGTCATAAGCGCGCCATTGAGGGAAATTGCGCCGGAATTGAATTTTCGCTGGTTGCGGCGGACTATCTGAAGTTTCAATTGAAAAAAATCTGTGAATAAATTGAAAAAAGAGTAGCTTTTCTGCAAAAATTCTGCTAAAATAATACACTGCGTGTGATATAGCTTGCGCGCTGAACGGAGGATAAACGAAATGAATTTGAAAAATGTTGAAAAACAGGAAAAAAACATGGTAACCATTACCGTCGAGGTCGGTAAGGATGAATTTGCACCCGCCATTGAAAAAGCATACAAAAAGCAAGTTAAGCAGATCAAGATTCCCGGCTTCCGCCCCGGCCATGCGCCCCGCAAGGTCGTAGAAGGTATGTACGGCGTCGAGGTTTTCTTTGACGAGGCTATGAATATCGCATTCCCCGCGGCATACCAGGCAGCTGTGGAAGAAGCAGAGCTGGAGCCTGTGGATCATCCCCAGGTGGAAGTGGTTGAAGTGACTGCCGACGGCTTCACGTTCAAGGCCACGTTCCCCAACTATCCCGAAGTCAAGCTGGGCGAGTACAAGGGCCTGAGCGCTGAGAAGCCCGCTGTCAAGGTTTCTGACGACGATGTGAACATGAAGCTGGATCAGATGCGCGAGCGCAATTCCCGCCTGGTTTCCGTGGAGCGTGAGGCTCAGAACGGCGATACCGCAGTCATCGATTTCGAGGGCAAGAAGGACGGCGTTCCCTTTGATGGCGGCAAGGGCGAGAGCTATCCCCTAGAGCTGGGTTCCGGCGCCTTTATCCCCGGCTTTGAGGAGCAGGTGGTTGGCATGAAGGCCGGCGAGGAGAAGGACATCGACGTGACCTTCCCCGAGGAGTACCAGGCAGAGGATCTGGCTGGCCAGGCAGTGGTCTTCACTGTGAAGCTGCACGAGGTCAAGGAAAAGGAAATGCCCGAGCTGGACGATGAGTTTGCCAAGGATGTTTCCGAATTCGATACGCTGGATGAGCTGAAGGCCGACCTGCGCAAGAAGGAAGAGGAGAGCCGCGAGGCTGCTGCCCAGCAGGCATTTGAGAGCAATCTGCTGGAGCAGGTCGCAGAAAACATGGAGTGCGACATTCCTGCGGCCATGGTGGAAAACCAGGCCCGCCGCGTGGTGGACGACTACAAGATGCAGGTTCAGTCCCAGGGTGTGTCCTTTGCGCAGTACCTGCAGATCACCGGCATGAAGGAAGCTGACCTGCTGGATTCCGCCAAGGAGCCCGCTCTGCGCCAGCTGCGCGGCAGCCTGGCTCTCGAGGCCATTATGAAGGCAGAGAACATCGAGGCCACCGAAGAGGAGATCGAGGCACAGTTCCAGAAGATGGCTGATCAGTACGGCATGAAGCTGGAGGATGTCAAGCGGTACCTGCGCGCTGCGGATGTGGAAGATCAGATCAAGCGCGAAAAGGCACTGAAGGTTGTTGTGGACAGCGCTTCCGTCAAGGCTGCCCTTTATGGTTGAAAACTGACATTTTTGGCAATACTTAACGGTAGCGATTGGAACAGGAGGCTGTTATTATGAGTTTGGTCCCTTATGTTGTTGAGCAGACGAGCCGCGGCGAGAGATCTTATGATATTTTCTCCCGCTTGCTGAATGACCGTATCATTTTCCTCGGCGAGGAGGTCAACGATACCTCCGCCAGCCTGGTGGTGGCCCAGCTGCTGTATCTGGAAGCCCAGGATCCCGACAAGGACATCCAGATGTATATCAATTCCCCCGGCGGCAGCGTGACGGCCGGCATGGCAATTTATGATACGATGCAATACATCAAGTGCGACGTGTCTACTATCTGCATTGGTATGGCTGCCAGCATGGGCGCGTTTCTGCTGTCCTCCGGAGCCAAGGGCAAGCGCCTGGCGCTGCCCAATGCGGAAATTATGATCCATCAGCCCTCCGGCGGCGCTAAGGGGCAGGCGTCCGACATTAAGATCCAGGCCGAGTGGATGCTGCATACCCGCGAGAAGCTGAACAAGATCCTGGCAGCCAATACGGGCAAGAGCATCGAGCAGATCGCCATTGACACGGAACGCGATAATTTTATGCCGGCTGAAGAAGCGAAGGAGTACGGCCTGATCGACAAGGTCATCTACAGCCGCTGAAAGCAGAGGGTTTTTTGGAATGAATGATGAGAAGAAGGCCATCCGCTGTTCTTTTTGCGGAAAGCATGAAGACCAGGTGGAGCGGATCATTGCCGGCCCCGGTGCATATATCTGCAATGAATGTGTGCAGCTGTGCA
>CALDMR010000009.1 GCA_937915065.1 uncultured Clostridia bacterium | reverse complement strand
ATCCGTCACCGCAAGGGCCTGCCTGTCCGCGGCCAGCGCAGCAAGACCAACGCGAGAACCCGCAAGGGTCCCAAGAAGACCATTGCCAACAAGAAGAAGTAAGGAGGGAGATTCAGAATGGCTAACGCAAAGAAGACTGTTCGCCGCAAGCGCGAAAAGAAGAACGTACCCAACGGTGCTGTCCATATTCGTTCTTCCTTCAACAACACCATGGTGACCGTTACCGATCAGCAGGGCAATGCTCTGTCCTGGGCTTCCTCCGGCGGCCTCGGTTTCCGCGGCAGCAAGAAGTCCACTCCCTTTGCAGCACAGACTGCTGCTGAGACTGCTGCAAAGGCAGCCATGGAGTATGGTTTGAAGTCCGTTGAAGTTTACGTCAAGGGTCCCGGTGCAGGCCGTGAAGCAGCCATCCGTGCGCTGCAGGCTGTGGGTCTGGAAGTAACCATGATCAAGGATGTTACTCCCATTCCTCACAACGGCTGCCGTCCCCCGAAGAGACGCCGCGTCTAATCGGAAAAAGGAGGATATTGAAATATGGCTAAGAATATGCAGCCGATCGCCAAGCGCTGCAAGGCTCTGGGCATTTCTCCTACCGTCATGGGTTACTCCAAGAAGGAGACCAACCGCAATCCCGGCGGTCAGATGAGAAAGAAGCAGAGCGAGTATGCACTGCAGCTGAACGAGAAGCAGAAGGTTAAGTTTGTCTATGGTATCATGGAGAAGCAGTTCCGCGGCTATTATGAGAAGGCTGAGAAGATGCCCGGTAAGACCGGTGAAAACCTGCTGACCACCATTGAGCGCCGTCTGGACAACGTTGTGTATCGTCTGGGCTTTGCCATGACCCGCCGCGAGGCTCGTCAGCTGGTGAACCATGCCCACTTCACCGTGAACGGCAAGAAGGTCAACTTTCCTTCTTATCTGGTTAAGCCCGGTGATGTGATCGAAGTGAAGGAAAGCAGCCGTTCTTCTTCCAAGTTCAAGAGACTGCTGGGTGAAGATGCTGTCCAGGTTACCGTTCCTCAGTGGCTGGATCGTGAAAAGAACGCTCTGAAGGGCACCGTTGTGAAGATGCCTGAGCGTGCTGATATCGATATGCCCGTCGAGGAGCACCTCATCGTCGAGTTGTACTCCAAGTAAGCGCATTACCCTCAGCATGTACGATTCACACGAACGCCGCAGCGTGATAAGCGCTGCATAAAGAGGAGGGGTAACTGATGATTGAAATCGAAAAGCCGCAGATCGAGTGCATCGAAACGCCTGGAGATGTCACTTATGGCAAGTATGTGGTGGAGCCGCTGGAGCGCGGTTACGGCACGACCCTCGGCAATGCGCTGAGACGGATCCTGCTGTCCTCTCTGCCCGGCACTGCTGCCACCAGCATTAAGATCGCCGGTATTCAGCATGAATTTTCCACCATCCCCGGTGTGAAGGAAGATGTGACCGATATCGTTTTGAACGTGAAGGGCATCATCGCAAAGCTCCACAGCGAGGGCGTGAAGACTGTTTACATCGAAGCAGTCGGTCCCTGCGAGGTGACCGCCGGCGATATCAAGAGCGACGGCGAAGTGGAAGTGCTCAACCCGGATCTGCACATTGCAACTTTGGGCGAAGGCGCTACGCTGAACATGGAGATCACCATGAACCACGGCCGCGGCTATGTGTCCGCTGACCGCAACAAGACGCCCCAGACAGTGATCGGCGTAATCCCTGTTGACTCGATCTACACCCCGGTGCATAAGGTCAACTACACGGTGGAAAACACCCGTGTCGGTAACATGACCGATTTCGACAAGCTGACTCTGGAAGTCTGGACGGACGGTACGATCACCGCGAGAGACGCTGTTTCCCTGGCGGCCAAGATCCTGTGCGATCATTTTGCACTGTTTACTGATCTGTCCGAAACTGTGGGCAGCCGTTCTACGGTCGTTGAAAAGACGGAAACCCAGCGCGACAAGGTCCTGGAGCTGACCATTGAAGAACTGGATCTGTCTGTCCGTAGCTTCAACTGCCTCAAGCGCGCCAACATCAACACCGTTGCCGATCTGATTTCCAAGACCGAGGACGACATGATGAAGGTTCGCAACCTGGGCCGCAAGTCCCTGGAAGAAGTCATCAACAAGCTGGCCATGATGGGCCTGAGCCTGGCTGATGACGACAACAACTAACTTCACCATCTAAGGATGGTACAGATATTCCTACACAAGGAGGAGAAAACACATGCCCGGAACCCGTAAGCTTGGCAAGACCACTGCCCAGCGCAAGGCTATGCTGCGCCAGCAGGTGACCGATTTCCTGGATAAGGGAAAGATGGAGTCCACGCTGACCCGCTGCAAAGAAGTTGCGCCCCTGGCAGAAAAGATGATCACGCTCGGCAAGAAGAACGACCTGGCTGCTTATCGTCAGGCTATGAGCTTCATCACCAGAGAAGACGTCGTCAAGAAGCTGTTTAAGGAAATTGCTCCCAGCTACGCAGAACGTAATGGCGGTTATACGCGCATCACCCGTACCGGCATTCGCCGTGGTGACGCCAGCGAGACTGCTCTGATCGAACTGGTCAAGTAAATTAAGATTTGCTTTGAATGGTGGCAAGGCGCTTCATGACCGCCAACGCCATTGACCGCCCTGCGGTCAGGCAATTCAACCCAATTTATGGCTTTTATGGGCGCGGGGTCACCCCCCGCCCTGTAAAAGGCCCCTTTTGTATGGCGCTCCGGCCGGAACATACAAAAGGGGCTTTTTCCTTTTGCGGGCAGCAGAAACCCGCCCCTGACCGGAGGAATTTCCGGACGGGGGCGGGTATTTTGCTGAAACCGTTTCTGGCTGTGGACTTATGAAATGACCTTGGGGCGGTAGCGCATGTCGCTGACCGTGTACACGGTGATAAAAGCGTCCGGATCGATGCGGTTGATGAATTGCATCAGCTTTTGATATTCGCTTTTATTGACGATGGTGATCACTTCCCGGTGCCGATCCATTTGATAAGCGCCGATGGCTTCGTAGATTGTGGCGCCGCTGTGCAGCTCGTGCAGGATAAACTGGCGCAGCTCTTCTTCCTTTGGCGTCATGATGCACACGCGGCGCTTTAAGTTTTGCCCAAAGATAAAATGATCCAGAATCATCCCGTTGAAATAGGTGCCCAGAATACTGAGGATCACCGTTTTAGAGTCATAGGCCAGGGCAGATGACAGGGCGATCACCATGCCGGACAGGGACATGGCGCGGCCCAATTCCATATGGCAGTATTTATTCAGGATTTTTGCCACAATGTCCAGGCCGCCGGAAGAGGCATTTTGATTGAACAAAATACTCAGCCCCAGGCTGACCAGCAAAATGTAGCACAGAACATCCAGCTCCGCGCTGCCGGTCAGGGAGCGGTAGTGGGGCAGCAGGCCCTCGAAAACCGCGATAAAAAGGGGCAGCATGACGCTGGTGTATACGGTTTTCAAGCCGAATTCCTGGCCGCAGGTGAAGAACCCCACGATCAGCAGCAGGATGTTCAAAATCATGGTCAGCGCGGACACCGGCAGAGGTGCAAAGTTGGATAACACAATGGCCAGGCCGGAGATGCTGCTGACCGAGGTGTGGCTGGGCATCAAAAAGAAAAAAACCGCCGCTGCCACGATGGCAACGCCGCCCGTTAAGATCAGCCCCTCTTTCCACCAGGCGGCGTGGAAAGGGCGCGGTGCAGTTGTATGCATGATAAAATCCTCCCCCAATTCAATACAGATGCTATTGTAACATGAGATTCCCGTTTTTTGGAAATATTTTTATGGTTTTTTGCAAGAAAGTCTGCCGCGCGGGCAAAGGAAAAGGGGGAAAATGCTTGCGGTAAGCGCCGATTCAAGGTATAATTTATTTGAATACGGCTCCGGTGACGGGAGTGGAAAGAGAAGGCGCCCATGGAAATCACAGCACGGCAGATCTGCGGCAGCACCTGGTGTATTGCCGAGGGGGACTTGATGATCCCTTGTTATCAATTGAATGAGCAGGAAGTAATTTTGCTGGACAGCGGCTGCTTGTTCGGGGGAGAACTGGAGGATTGGCTGGATGCGCGGGGCTGGCGTGTGCGGGCTGTGCTGAACAGCCATAACCATTGGGATCATGTGGCAGCCAATGCCGGCCTGCAGCAGCGCTTTGGGGCCCGGATCTATCTGCCTGCGCTGGAGTCGGCCTGCCATCGGACTGCCCTGGCTTTTCGTACTGGCTATGAGAACGGCAATTATCAAAAAATAGAGTCCCTGTGGCGGGAATTCCCCTATCAGGCAGATGAGGAGATCCCTTTGGAAGATGGGCCGCTGGAAGTGTGCGGCGCAGTTTTTCAGGTCATCCACACCCCCGGGCACTCGGTCGATCATGTGGCCTATCTCACGCCGGATCAGGTGCTGTATGTGGGAGATGCGTTGTTGTCGCCCGTGTTGTTGGAGCAGCTCAAGCTGAGCTACGCGCTGAATTATGAAGTGGACTTGATGAGCAAGGAAAAGCTGCGGGGCACGGTCTGCGCGGCCTGTATCCTGGCCCATGGCAGCGTGGAGCACAGCCTGGACAAGCTGATTGACGCCAATGCTGCCTATGTCCGGGGACGGGCAGAACTGGTATGGCGGATGGTAGAGCGGCCCATGTCCATGGAGGAGATCATCCGGGCTGTATGGAAACAGCTGGATCTGCATGCCCATCCGCGCTACTATCGAACGCTGGAAATTGGAAATATGATTCGCGGTCTGGTGCAGCTGCTTTGCAGCGAGGGGCGGCTGGAAGGGGCGTTTGAAGCGGGGGTAGATGTATACCGCCGCAGGAACAGCGGATCAAGGGAGGAGAAAAACCCATGGAATGGAAACTGGTAAAAGGCAATACATATGCCATTGAGGCCACAGCGGGAACGCTGATGTTTTATAAAACCAACGAGCACGAGGGCATCCTGGTGGACACGGGCTATGCCAAGGAAGACCGGGAGCCCCTGGTGCAGCTGTTTGAATCCACCGGGGTGCGCCCTGTGGGCGTCATCGTCAGCCATACCCACTATGACCACGCGGGCAACGCGGAGTATCTGAAATACCGCTACCGCTGCCCCATTATGGCCAGCCTGACGGAAGCGGGCCTGGCCAGCAGCGTGATGGCCTACCGCTGTGCCTACCCCGCTATGACGCCCCGGGAGATCGACGCCATGCTGGGGGCGGAGTGCTTCACGGTGGATCAGATCATCATGCCCCAGCAGCGGGTGGTATCCTTCTGCGGCGTGCCCTTCGGCGTGCTCCCGCTGTACGGCCATACGCCCGGCCACATCGGGATCATCACGCCCGATCATGTGGCCTATCTGGCCGACGCCTTGATGGATGAGGAAACCATGGCCCTGGCCAAAATGCCCACGGGCCAGTGCCGGGAGGACGATCTGACGGCCAAGCGCAGCCTGCGGGCCCTGAATTGCGACGCCTATATCCTGGCCCACCGGGGCGTGTATACGGAGATCGGCGCCCTGATCGACCAGAATATCAACCTGATCCTGGAGCGGGCCGAGATGGTCTACCAGTGCCTGGAGGGGGATATGTCCGAAGAGGAATGGGTGCGGGCCGTGTACCGCCGCATGGGCATGCGGACTACGAATGCTTTCAAGTGCGCGGTGTGCGAGCGGAATATGCGCTCCTTTATCGACTATCTGGCCGACGGCGGCCGGGTGCAGATTCAGCGCCGCCAGGGCGTGTGCTGGTATTGCAAAAATGCCTGACCTCCGGCGTGCTCCCATCTTTTCTGCGGACAGCGGGGGAAAGAATTGAAAACATGGAGTGCATACGGTAAAATAGATGTAACAAAAACAGAAGCCCATGGACTTCTACTGTTTGCAGCGCAAACAGTAGGCCAATCTACAAAAGGGGAGTTGTGTATGAAAAAAAGGATCCTATCCATTGTCATGGCCCTGGCCATGATGCTGAGCCTGATGCCCACGGCGCTGGCGGCAGACATACCTGAAAAGGGATACGATGGTGCGTCACTGCCTGAAGTGCCCACAGTTTCGGGCGATGTTATCACCGTAACCCCGGAGAATGCCCAGTATACGCTGGACGGCGCATATGGAGACATTAATGGAAAAACCATTCATTTCAGCGCGGGCACTTATACTAATGTTCTTGTTTTGGCGCGTCCGACGAAGTACGAAGGCAGCGAGACGAACTATTACAAAAAAGTTTCTGGTGGATTTGAACCCCAAGACATTAGTCAGTTGGAGGGCAAAGGTGTTTATTGGTACGACCGCACAATGAGTGGTGTAACCTTTACTGCGGACGAGGGCGTCGTGCTCCCTGGATTTACTTCACACTCCGGTCATGTGTATCAGTCAGCATATGATTATGTTCGCGATATCGCTGTGGTTGATACCAATACCAGTTACTATGCGTCCTGCAGCCTGGAGAATATCACCTTCCAAAACCTGACGATCAGCGGACAGGTATGGTTAAACGATTATTCCGAAAGCAACTACTCTAAGAATGCGGTCAACCGAAACATTACTTTTGATGGCTGCACATTTACAGGTGATACGAAAAAAATGGCGGCAGACAAAGGCTTCGCCGCCATTAAGACGAATGCTGACAGCAAATATTACAGCAATATCACGGTTCGGAATTGCACAATCAAAGATTACTATCAGGGCATCTATATTCAGGGTGTCAATGGCGCAACGATTGCAAACAACTATATCCGAAATACAACCCACAACACAATTGCACTGCAGAGTTCCAAGAGCAACCCTGTGAAAGGGACCGTTGTAATTTGTGAAAATGTAATCGATGGTGCAAAGGATCGCGCGATCCGTTTTGGTGAGGTTTTGGCCGATTGTGACATTGCAATTAATAATAACGTTATGGCGAATTCAGGAGACAGTGATGGTGAGCTGATCAAAGCCAGCAGTGTTCCTGATTCTAAAAAAGTCTCTCTGGAACACAACTACTGGAGTGGGACAGATCTTAAAACAGCAGTACAGTCTTTCGCTTATCCTGAGTCGGTCGGTGTCATCGGCGGTACATTTCTGGTGAATCCCAGTACTGGTCTGGCGTACGGTTACAGTGCCGTCCTCACAAACGGGAAATATGTAGTCGAGACGTTGAACACAGACAATGCTGTTGCTGCAATCGGCTCGACACTCTATGGTACACTGCAGCAGGCGGTTGAAGATGCGGACTCTGAGGACACAATCAAGCTGACGAGGGATATTGATTGGGTGCGTGATACGACCATTTTGAACCTTTCCAACAAGACACTTGATCTCAATCAGCATAAAATTTCTGCAATCAACTTTACCCTTATCTTTGAGGGGGAAAACTGTACCATCAAGAATGGTTATCTGGACTCTAAGGGCGGCAGTTATGCCCTGTTCATTGGTGAAAATCCCACCAAACACTTTCTTGTTGAGGATGTCACCGCTGTCGGTGGCATTAACATTTACAATGCGCAAAATGTCATTCTGCGCAATGTTGATGTAACAGCTACGGACTATTATGCCGTCTGGTGTGATGAGGGCGGACAAGCTGTAATTGAAAATGGCGTATTCAAAGCGGCAGAGAACACGAAGGCGTTGCTTGGAATGAGTGCTACGGACACGGTTCTTGAAATCAAAGATGGTTACTTTAATGCAAAGGATAAACCGCTTGCATTAGAAGGAAACGATGAAGACGGAAAGCCTTACCGTCATCCTATTATCACCGGCGGCTATTTCACCTCTGACCCTACGGCCTATTTGGCGGAGAATAAGGTAGCTCTGCCCGGTACGGAACCCGGCTATGCCTTCACCGTGGGTGACAAGGTTACCACCGAGACTGTGGTGGAACCCGCTGCCGGCGATCCTGTGGTGGATATGAGTGCAATTCCCAATGAATCCAAAGATGCGGCAGAGGCTGTGGCAAAGAGTGTTGAAGATAACGGAGAGCTGGCCGCCGCAGCCAACAGTGTGCTGAACACTGTTACTGAGGAAGAAAAAGCCGCTGCGGAACAGGCATTAGAGAACGCCCTTGGTGAGAAAGAAAATATCACCACCTATGTCCAGACCTATCTGGATATTAAGCCCACCGCTTACGATGCAGGCAACAAGACCTTTACCCTGGACATCACCCCCATGTACCGTGTGGTCGCCTCCACGGCAGGGAGCGCCACGGATATTAAGGTGGTAGGCGAAGTTGATAGCGGTGCCAACGCGGTTGTTCTGAAAGGGTCTGAAACAGAGCTGAACAGTCTGAGAACCATGACCATCAGTGTTACCCTGCCTGATGATTGGACTGGAACGGAGGTTTATGTTCAGCACAAAGGCCATGAGTATGTGGCGACTGTGAAAGACAAGGTTGCAACCTTTACCAACCCCCATGGCTTCAGTGAATTCGTGATCAGCGTCGCTCCCGCCGCTGTGGCAGAGGTGAACGGCGAGCGCTACATGAACCTGACCGACGCTCTGAACGCTGCCAAGGACAAAGACACTGTAATCATTCTGAAAGCACCCGATGTAAATACCAACTTCACCATGTCCGGCGACAGCCGTGAAATTACGGTGCAGAACGGCACTGATAGCGAAATTACTGTCAAGATAAACGGCAAGGATTATACGCTTGCGAAAAAGAATGCTACAGGCGACAGCGTGAAGATTACTTACACCCGTCCCTCCTCCGGCGGTTCTTCCAGCAGCAGCTACACGGTGAATGTGGAGGACAGCAAGAACGGCACCGTGACGGCCTCCCACAAGAGTGCTTCCAAGAACACCACCGTGACTCTGACCGTCAAGGCTGACAAGGGCTATGAACTGGACGATCTGACCGTCACTGACAAGAACGGCAAGGAGATCAAGCTGACCGATAAGGGCAACGGCAAGTACACCTTCACCATGCCCGCAGGCAAGGTTGATGTGAAGGCCACTTTCGCTAAGATCGTGGAAGCGCCCGCTTACAGCGATGTCAGCGCCAGTGCCTGGTACGCCGATGCTGTGGCCTATGTCACTGACAAGGGCATGATGGAAGGCGACAGCGGCAAGTTCATGCCTCTGGATAAGCTGACCCGCAGCCAGATGGCCCAGGTGCTCTTCAACCTGGAGGGCAAGAAGAGCGTGAACTACGCCCTGACCTTCGGCGATATGAATGGCACCGAGTGGTATGCCGAGGCCGTCCGCTGGGCCGCTTCCGAGCAGATCGTGAACGGCTATGACAACGGCAACTTCGGCCCCAACGATCCCATCACCCGGGAGCAGCTGGTGACGGTTCTGTACCGCTATGCCCAGTATAAGGGTCTGGATACCGCCACCACGGAAGAGAATCTGACTTCCTTTGCCGATGCCGCCCAGGTATCCGGCTACGCCGTGTCCGCCATGAATTGGGCAGTGGGCGCCGGCGTGATCAACGGCACGGACAGCGGCCTGGCCCCCAAAGCCACCGCCACCCGCGCCGAAGTGGCCCAGATCCTGATGAACTTCGACCAGAAGTTCTGATCTGACCGCGGTAAAAACCCCATAAACGACAGCAAAGCCGTGCTCCCATTGGTGGAGCACGGCTTTGCTTCGTTTTTTGGGGGAATGGGACGAAGTTTTTAGGGCATGTTCGGGCGGGGCATGGCATAAGGTGGAGCCGGGGGAGGGGTTATGATGGAAGTCAAACATTGCCATCCGGCGCATGAGAATGAGGAAGCCCGCCGGGAGCAGCTGCGGGAGCGCTATCGGGCATGCGTCCGCATGCTCCGGGCCCTGCGCGACGGCGGCGGGGAGAACAGGCCGTGAGGGCAGAACAGTGGGATGCGGTCTACGCCCGCCAGTCGGTGGAGAAAAAGGACAGCCTTTCCATTTCCGGCCAGATTGCCCTGTGCCGCCGGGCGGCGGAGGGGCGGGAACTGAAGGTGTATCAGGACTGCGGCTATTCGGGAAAAAACACGGAGCGCCCGGCCTTCCAGCGGCTGCTGAAGGATGTGCGGGCAGACCGGATCGGCACCCTGTATGTGTACCGCCTGGATCGATTTTCCCGGTCGGTGGCGGATTTTGGTCAGCTTTGGGAAATTTTGCAGGCCCACCGGGTGGAATTTTGTTCCGTGAACGAGCGCTTTGACACCACCACGCCCATGGGGCGGGCCATGCTGCACATCATTATGGTGTTTGCCCAGCTGGAGCGGGAGACCACGGCGGAGCGGGTGCGGGACAACTATTACCGCCGCCTGGCCCTGGGCGCCTGGCCGGGCGGGCCCGCGCCCTATGGATTTGATGTGGGCCGGGCCAAAAACGCCGGGGGAAAGGAGATCCCCACGCTGCGGCCCAACGGAGACGCGGAGCAGGCGCGGCAGTTGTTTCAGTCCTATGCAGACGGGGGATGCTCCCTGGGAAAACTGGCCAAAAGCCTGACCCGGGCGGGAGTACACGGCCCCCGGCGGGCGGAGTGGGATTCCGTGACCCTGTCGCGGATTCTGCACAATCCCGTTTATGTGATGGCCGATGAACAGGTGCGGCTGTATTATTTGAGCCGGGGCGCGGAGATCGGCGCGCCGCCGGAGGCTTTTGACGGGGTGCATGGGGCAATGCTGGCGGGGCGGCGGAACCGGGGGCAAAGGGGCGCCGCCCCGGCCCAGGAACAGCGGCTGACGGTGCTGAACAGCGTGGGACTGGTGCCCCCGGCCCTGTGGCTGCGCTGCCAGGAAAAACTGGAACGCAACCGGCAGGTCGGCAACAGCGGAAAGGGCACCCACACCTGGCTGTCCGGTTTGCTGAAATGCGCCAAATGCGGCTACAGCTTGAAAATTCTGGAGGAGGGGCCCCGGCGGCGGATGCTGTGCAGCGGACGGTATAACCTGGCCCGCTGCGATGCGGCCATCGGGGCGGATCTGGGAGCTTTGGAGCAGGCGGCGGCAGAAGAGATCGAGGGGCTGCTGGAGGCCTGCCCGCCAGAGCCGCCGGAGGATGAGGGGCGGGACGCCTTGGCCGGGCAGCTGGCGGAGTTGGCGCGCAAGGCCGACCGGTTAGTGGACGCCTTTGCGGAAAGCCGGGATTTGGATCGCCGTTATTTGCAGCGGGCCCTGGGGCGGCTGGATGCGGAACGGCGGCAGCTTTTGGAGGCGCACAAGCGGGCCGCCCGGAACTGTCACGCGGCGGATCGGCTGCGCTTTGCGGATTTGGATTTTGCCGGGAAAAAGCTGGTGGCCCGGCAGTACATTGACCGGATCGAAGTGGGCGAGGCCGGGGCGGAGATTTTTTGGAAAGTTTGAAGCGGAAACGGAAACCAGGGCCGTGCTCCTTTGAGAGCGCGGCCCTGGTTAGCAGTTCTGTATCTGTTTTTCAAGCGTCCTGCAAGGCTTCCAGCCGGGCGGCGTCGAGGATCTGAACCGTTCCGCGGGACAGCTTGACAAGCCCCTCGCTTTGGAAGTAGCGGAGCATACGGGTGATGACTTCCCGGTGGGAACCTAGGTGGTTGGCGATCACCTCATGGGTGAGCTTCAGCACATCGGTACCCTCGATGGCGGATTCTTCCAGCAAGAATGCGGCCACGCGCTTGTCGAGACTCTTCCACATGATCTGCTCAATGAGCCACATGACCTCGGAAAAGCGGGTGGCCATCAGTTCGTTGGTATAGTTGGCCACGGGGGCGGATTCTTCCATGATCTCCTTATAGACTTCTGCGGGGATGATCCATAGGGAGGTATCTTTCTCGGCCTCGATGGTAATGTCGAACTGGATGGAGCGCATCATGCACGAGGCGGAAAACAGGCACATATCCCGGTCAAACAGGCGGTAGAGCGTGATTTCGCGGCCCTCGTCGGAGAGAATATAAGCCCGGAGCTGGCCGGATTGTACCAGCAGCAGGCCGGTACAGTTCATGCTGCCGTTGTGGATCACCGTGCCCTTTGACACCGGGCGGGTAATTATGCTGTCCAGCAGGCGGCCCTGCTGGGCGGGAGTCAGTTGATCCCAGATGGGAAAGCAGGTTTGAAACTCCATACCGTATCCTCCTTTGATCAGTGGTGCTATTATACGATAATTTCCGGCATATGTCAATTATATATAGTTGACATATGCCGGAAATGGTGCTATACTCGAAATAAATAAATGGCATATGCCGGAAATGGTGTTCCGGAAAGGAGGGCGGTCATGCCGAGACGAAAAAAGTGCAGAAAGGTCTGCCAAATGCCACAGACCAGGGAATTTCGCCCCCTGGGCCGGGCGGATTGCAGAAACCCGGTGATCCTGACGGTGGACGAATACGAAGCCATCCGCCTGATTGACAAGCAGGGTTTTTCCCAGGAGGAGTGCAGCAATTATATGCAGGTGGCCCGGACAACGGTACAGATGATCTACACAGAGGCCCGGCACAAGCTGGCGGAGGCGCTGGTGGATGGCCGCCCCCTGCGCATCGAGGGCGGCGACTATCAGCTGTGCGACGGGCAGGAAGAAGTTTGCGGCTGCGGCGGCTGCCGCCGCCATCACCGGAGCTGCAGGCTGCGGACAGAGTAGGAGGGAGACTGGCATGAAGATTGCGGTTCCATTGGATGAAAACAAAAAAGAAGTGTGCATCGTTTTGGCGCGCGCGCCCTATTTCCTGGTGCGGGAGAACGGGAGCGACGCCGTGGTAGACAATCCCGGGGCCCAGGCCCAAAGCGGCGCGGGGCTCCAGGCGGCCCAGTTCCTGGTGGACAGCGGGGTCGATGTGCTCATCACCGTCCGCTGCGGGCAGAACGCCGCAGATGTGTTCCATGCGGCGGGAATGAAAGTATACAAATCCGTCCACAAGGCTGCGGCGGAAGACCTGGCGGCCTTTGAGGAGGGGAAACTGGCGGAACTGACGCAGTTCCACGGCGGCTTCCAGAACGGACAATGAAGATCGCCTGTTTGAGCGGCAAGGGCGGCGCTGGAAAAACGATGGCAGCGGTGAATCTGGCCGCCGCTGCTTCCGGGGCCACTTACATCGACTGCGATGTGGAGGAACCCAACGGCCGCCTGTTTCTGAAGCCGCAGCCGGAGGAAGAAACCGCCGTGTGCAAGCTGCTGCCCGCCTTTGACGGGGCAAAGTGTACCGGGTGCAGAAACTGCGTCGATTTCTGCCGGTTTCACGCGCTGATTTATTTGAAAGACCGGCCCATGCTCTTTCCGGAGGTGTGCCACAGCTGCGGTGGCTGTACCCTGGTGTGCCCGGCGGGGGCCGCTTTCGAGGAGCCCCGGCCCATCGGCCATCTGGAGATCGGCCGGAGCGGCAGCGTTCAGGTGGTCACGGGGGGGCTGAATCCCGGCGAAGCCTCGGGCATCCCGGTGATCCGGGCGGCCCTGGCCCGGGCCCGGGGGCTGACCGTTATTGACTGCCCGCCGGGCAGCGCCTGTTCGGTGATGGAGTGCGTAATGGATGCGGATTACTGCGTTCTGGTGGCGGAACCCACTGCCTTCGGCTTTCATAATTTCAAGATGGTGCACGAACTGGTCACCCTGCTGGGCAAGCCGTGCGGCGTGCTGATCAATAAGCAGACCGCCTCCTATGAACCGCTGGAATCCTTTTGCCGGGAGCAGCGCCTGCCGGTGCTGGCCCGGATCCCTTATGACCCGGCCCTGGCCGCGCTGACGGCAGAGGGGCGGCTGGCTGTGGAGCACAGCCCGGTCATGCGGGAGCAGTTTTCCGCCATTCTGGAGCAGATCGGAGGCGCGGTATGAAACGGCTGTTGATTTTAAGCGGCAAGGGCGGCACCGGAAAAACCACCACGGCCGCGGCTTTCCTGCGCTTTGCCGGCGCGAAAGCGGCGGCGGACTGCGATGTGGACGCGCCCAACCTGCATTTGGTGGCGGAACAGACCGCCGTGCCGGAAGTTTCGGATTTCCTGGGCGGGGAAAAGGCTGTGGTAGATGGGGAAAAATGCATCGGCTGCGGTGTGTGCCTTGTCCATTGCCGGTTCGGCGCCCTTTCGCTGGAAGCGGGGCGCTGCCGGGTCAATGAATATGTTTGCGAAGGCTGCGGCGTCTGCGTCCGCCTGTGTCCGCAGCAGG
>CALDMR010000008.1 GCA_937915065.1 uncultured Clostridia bacterium | reverse complement strand
CGGTTAGCATAACATGTATCTCCTTATTCGTTTGTCGGCAAAAAGAGTTGGCGAACCGACCCAGTGCTCTAAGCGGGCGGCGGCTTTTCCACCGCCCGAAGAGGGATGGGCCGCTTTGCTGCGCAGCGAGTTTTTCGCTCTGCGCCCAAAGAACCGGAAACCTCTTTTTGAACCATCTTTTTTTATTATACGGTCAACCCAACCGAATTGCAAGGCGTAAATCGTCGTGATACTTCAAGCGGGACCTTGAAGAAATTACTTTTGAGTTTTTGAATCGTCGATGGAATTATTTGTTGCTTTGCAGACAAAGATGTATTTTTCTAGTAATTATAGAATTTAAGTAATAGAGTGGCGGGAACAATTCCGCCTATTATTAGAGATGAAGATACTGCCTTACTTCAACCAAACGATAAAAAGGCCCCAGGAATGATAGCCCTAAGCGGTTCATTCCTGGGGGCTTTTCCCTTGTCGCAGCCAGTTCTTTCATAGAATGGCTGACAGCGTCTTCAAAGAAAAATTGTGGATTTTTCATAAAAGAAGCAAGGTTGTTTTTTGTGAGATCTTTCTGGAAATGGAACTCCGATTCATTGTTGCAATCAGAAACAGCACCTGGGATCTTTGAAGCTGTTGGTGGTTCTTTTTCGATTGTGGAGCGAACCCGTGTTTGTCATATCCAAGCTGAAATTCTGGGTGTCATGCTGCTGATGGGTACATCAGCGGAGGGCTTCTTTATAGATCTGCAGCAGTGATTTGCCCATGGCGTTGGCAACGCGGGTTTTGCTGCCGGTTTCGGCGGCGGCCAGGCGCAGGTCGGCCCAGCCGTGGCCGGCGGGCTTGTATTCCTTGTGATACTTTGCTTTTTTCAATTTCGCGGCGGCGTCGGGCGCGATGGCGTCGCAAAGGAAAAAGACAGATATCAGAGAAAACTGGTGGTTCGGATTGGGATCGACCCGGGCCAGACCATCTTCCAGGGCCTCGCTGCAGCAACAATCCAAAAGGGGAAGGGTCAATTCCTCCACGGAATAGACATAAACGAAGTCGTCGCTTTCCACGATGCCTATATTGGCCAGGGAAAGAAGCCGGCGCTCGCCGACCAGGTGCATGAAAGCGGTGGCTGCCAGGGGGGAGCCCTCCTCCATTCGCCGGGCGCACCGATAGGGCTCCTGATAGTGGGCCATCAGTTTTTCAAGGGCTTCTGCACGGGTTAAAAACATGAGTGCATCTCCTTCCTTTGATAAACGCATTGACCGCCGCTGTATGTTTCCAACAGAGAGGGGGCGGGGGTTGCGGAAAACGGTTCGGACGCCGGCGGCGTCAGCCGCAGAAAATCAGCCCGGTATCCGGGGGAAAGGCGGCCGAGCTCCTTTTCGCGGAACAGTTGGTAGGCGCCTGCGGTGGTATAAGCGTGCAATGCTTCGGTAAAGGTAAGGCGCTCCGGCGTATCTTTTCGGTGCATGGCGCAGGCGATGCCATCCAGCGGAGCGGGATCCGGCGTGACAGGACTGTCGCTGCCGAAAGATACAGGAATGCCGCGGTGCAGCAGACTGGCGCAGGGGTATTCCGTGCCGGAGCGTGCTCCGAGCCGGGCCCGGTCTACGGCATAAACGGCGTCCTGGGGAAACCAGAAGGGCTGCAGGGCGCACAACAGGCCGCACCGGGCCATACGCTCGGCGCTGTCTGCATCTGCCAGCTGCACATGGGCCAGTACATGGCGGTTTTTATTTTCCGAACGGCCGTTTTGGTGCAGGGCCTGTTCCAGGGCGGCGGTGATCTGAGCTGCCGCGGCGTCTCCGATCACATGGGCATGAATCTGCAGGTTTTCCCGGTCGAATAAGGTGCAGAAAGATTCCAGCGCGGTGCTGTCCCAGATGGGATCGCCGCAGCTGTCGCTGTCCTCATAGGGCTGGGACAGATACGCGCTGCCGTTGTCTACCACGCCATCGATATAGATTTTGACTGTGTTGAGCCGCAGGTGCTCCGTTTGGCGGTTTTGCAGGGTGCGGATGCGCTGCAGAATGGCCCCCGGATCGTCGGCAGGGTGGGCTGTAACGGCGAAATGGGTGTGAATGTGCCAGAGACCGCGCCGCTCCAGATCCTGCAGAAGCTCCCAGCAGGCGCCCTCATCCATGCCAATGGGCATCAGAGTCTGTACTGCGGTGATCCCCCTGGACAGCAGCAGGGCTTGATAGGCCAGCAGGGCGTCTTCCAGTTCTTCGTGGCGGAAGGACAGCTCCGGCAGGGTGTGCAGCAGGGCGAAAACGGACCGTTCTGCCAAAAAGCCGGGGCAGGTTTTGTCCTGGGGGGGCGGAAGCACAGCCGCCGCCTGCCGCAGCAGAACATCGTTGCAAAGACAGGAGTGGTAGTCATCTGAAAACAGCAGCACAGGCAGGGTGGGAAAGGTTTCGTTCAGAAAGTGCAAAAACCGGGACATTGCGCCGGGAGATTCCTGAAACAACCGCTGGCTCCACCCAAAGCCGCGCAGAATGGCGCGGTCTGTCCGGTGGGACAGCAAGGCAGACTGGTATGCGTCCAGGCTGGCGCAGTCCATCAGATCCACGCCGTGGCGGCCGTATAACAGGCTGCCGGGTAAATGCAGGTGGGCGTCGATCATACCGGGCAGCAGCAGCGCGCCGCCGCAATCATGGTGGCGCTCCGCTGCCAGGGGAGCGCTGGCGTGGGACAGGGCTGCGATTCGCCCATGCTCTGTGACCAGCTGCACCGGCTGCAGCGAGCCGGAAGAAGTATAGGTATATGCGTTGAAAAAGCGAGTTCGTGCCACTTAGGTTCTCCTTTTGCGTGCGTTATTGATCCGGCGGATGGTTCTCCGCTTGTACCAGCTGAACAGTCCCACCAGCAAACCGCAGGCCAAGATGCTGTATAGCCAGGATAGCAGGATCGAGGGGGAAAAGCTGTTGCTTTGGATCATGGTAAAGGTGTCAATCAGCGTGGGAAGCACCTGCACGATGGTCAGCAGAAGCAGCAGCAGGTTCATGTTGTCGCCTTCGATTTTTTCGCGCTGCTCGTGGGCCAGGTTGATCATTTGCTCCAGAATTTCCCGGTATTGATAGTATTTCTGCAATTCCTCTTCCATTCCGAAGCGCTGGGAAATCTTTTTGCAGGCGATGCTGACGGTGGGATAGAGGAAACAATCATAATCGAAAAACAGAACGGCGGCAGACATTTCCGCGCTCAGCGTGATCAAACGGTTGTAATCCTTTTCCGCGCCCAGCCTTTCGGTATCCTGCATATATTCCAACACATTGGAACAAACGCGGTGGATGGAGGCGGTCTGCATGGACAGCAGCTCCACAAAGAAGATTTCAATGCTTTCGGCGGCCAGGCGGTCGGACAGGGTGCAGCAGCAATCCTTTTCGATTTCCAACAGGCACTTGGGGGAAGCGTAGACCTCTGCCAGGTCATATTGCGCAAAATTGTCGGCGGCGTAGGAATTCAGTGTGGGGCCGATCAGGGGCGCCATCGGGTGGCGTTCCATGGCAAGACAGTTCAGAATATGCTCCTTGCTCAGCGGATTGTGGGCAAAGAGTACGGCGCGGGGCGTCCCGTGCAGGGTCAGACCGTGGGCCTTTTCCAGCCAGTCGATCAGCGGCAGGCTGCCTTCTGCGGTGCGCAGCAGGATGGCGTTGCTACAGAATACATTGAGAATCTGCAGCGCGGAGACGAGGGCGTTTGGAAAGACAACGCTGACGGTGCCGATTTGCGTGGGCGTGTGGACGGCATAGTGGATCAGTCCGGTTTGCACATGCTTTTTTTGATCTGCATCGGAAAAGCCCAGCTCGAAAGAAAAGGTGCCCAGAGCCCCGCGATGCAGCGTCAGATATTCGCCGGAAAATTCTTCGGCATTGGCTTTGGTAAGCCGAGCGATCAAATCGCCGGTGACTGCGTCGGCAACAGATGCTTTGCCGTGAAAATGGCCAAAGGAACAGGGAAACATCAGATGGACGTCGCACTTGCCCAGCTCGTTTTCCTGATAGAGGCAGGAAAAGTGATCCAGGGCAGCTGCCAGGGGCAGCGCCGGGGCGGCGCAGTTTTCAATATAGGTGTCGATTTCCGGATGCGCCGGCGCAGGAGTGCGCTGCAGCAGCGGCACGCCTTTCCACTGATCCATGGCCCACAGTAAAGAGGGCTCTGCATGGCAGAGCAGCCCGGAAACCCGGGCGGTGGGATCCGGCGCCAGGAATGCCCGGCCTGCGGCATTGCAGTGCATGGCATAGCCCTCTAAGGTATAGGGCTCGCAGGGGGCGATCGGAACGGGAAAACGGGAGAGAAAAAGGTCTTCGGCACACTCTCCGAAGAGGAATAAAGCGCGCTTTTCCATAAAATACGCACCAGCTTTCCGACAAAATAGACAGTTATTGTATGTTCATCATACTGTACGCCCCAGGAATTGTCAATGCTGCCCGGAGGGGCGGAAAAGAGAGGGAAACTGGGGGGCTTTTCTTGCAATATCACCCATGGTTGCGGTATAATAAACCATTCTTAGTTTTATCGGTAAGGAGGGCGGAGAAATGCCGCAGTTTAAATTAGTCAGCCCTTATGACGCGGCAGGCGACCAACCCCAGGCCATCGAGAAATTGGCCCAGGGGGTGGAATGGGGCCTGCGGGAGCAGACGCTGCTGGGTGTGACCGGCAGCGGCAAGACTTTTACGATGGCCAAGGTCATCGAAAAACTTCAGCGCCCGACCCTGGTGCTGGCCCATAATAAAACCCTGGCGGCTCAGCTGTGTGCGGAGTTCAAGGAGTTCTTTCCGGAAAATGCCGTGGAGTATTTTGTGTCCTACTACGATTATTATCAGCCTGAGGCCTATATCCCCCATACAGATACCTATATCGAGAAGGACGCTTCGACCAACGATGAGATCGACCGGCTGCGGCTGTCTGCCACCTGCGCGCTGTTGGAGCGGCGGGATGTGATCGTGGTGTCCTCGGTGTCCTGCATCTATGGCCTGGGCGAACCGGAGGACTTTGCCCAGATGATGATCTCCATCCGGGTGGGCAGCACGCTGGATCGGGAAGAATTTCTGCGCCGGTTGGTGGAGATCCGGTATGAGCGCAACGACATTGCCTTTGAGCGCAATATGTTCCGGGTGCGGGGAGACACAGTGGAATCCGGGTGGAGTTTTTTGGCGACGAGATCGACCGCATCAGCGAGGTGAACGCGGTCACGGGCCATGTGATCCGCAATCTGACCCATGTGCCCATCTGGCCTGCCACCCATTATGTGACGCCGAAGGAGAAAATGGATGTGGCCATTGGGCGGATCTATGAGGAACTGGAAGCCCAGGTGCAGTATTTTGAAGCCCACAACCAGTTGGTGGAAGCCCAGCGGATCAAGCAGCGGGTGCTGTATGACATCGAAATGATGCAGGAGCTGGGCTATTGTTCCGGCATCGAAAACTATTCCCGCCTGATTGAAGGGCGGCCGGAGGGAACGCCGCCCCATACGCTGCTGGATTACTTCCCGGATGATTTTTTGCTGTTTGTGGACGAAAGCCATGTGACGCTGCCACAGGTGCGGGCCATGTTCAACGGCGACCACGCCAGAAAGGACAGCCTGGTCAAATATGGCTTCCGGCTGCCCTGCGCTTACGATAACCGCCCGCTGAAGTTTGATGAATTCGAGCAGCGGGTCCATCAGGCTATCTATGTGTCGGCCACGCCGGGCCCCTATGAAAAGGAGCGCTCCGGCCAGGTCGTGGAGCAGGTGATCCGTCCCACGGGGCTGCTGGATCCGGAGATCGAGGTGCGTCCCGTGCTGGGCCAGATTGACGATTTGATCGACGAGATCCATCTGCGCACGAAAAAGAATGAGCGCGTGCTGGTAACCACGCTGACTAAGAGAATGGCGGAGGATCTAACAGATTATCTTTCTGCTGCCGATATCCGTGTGCGATATATGCACTCGGATATCGGGGCCATTGAGCGCATGGAAATCGTGCGGGATCTGCGCAAAGGAACCTTTGATGTGCTGGTGGGCATCAATCTGCTGCGGGAAGGCCTGGACATGCCCGAGGTGAGCCTGGTGGCTATCCTGGATGCGGATAAGGAGGGCTTTCTGCGCAGCGAAACATCTCTGATCCAGACCATTGGCCGCGCGGCCCGCAACGCGGAAGGCAAGGTGATCTTGTATGCTGATACGGTCACGCCCTCCATGCGGGCGGCCATGGATGAAACGGAGCGCCGCCGCAGATTGCAGGACGACTTCAACAAAGCCCATGGTATCGTGCCGAAAACCATCGTCAAGCCCGTCCACGATATCCTGGAAATCAGCGAAGAGAAGCAGGGGGCCAAAAGTCGCCGGGTCAAGCTTTCGGAGCAGGAGCGCCGGGCAGAGATCGCCAAGCTGGAAAAGCAGATGCGGGAGGCGTCTAAAATGTTGGAATTCGAATATGCCGCTGTGCTGCGCGACCGCATTATTGAACTGCGGGGAGAAGGAAAGGGGAATGCAAAGTGAGTTTTTGGTTGTTTTTGGCCGTCGTGGTGGCCCTGGTGGGTTTCCTTTTGCTGCTGAAGCCGGAGGTGCTCTGGCTGCGGCTGCACCGCAAGCAGGAACGCCCGGCGATGAGCAATGCCGTGGCCGCGCTGCTGCGCCTGGTGGGCATTGGGGTGCTGTTCCTGTCCGTGATCCTGGCCCGGATGGTATAAAGGGATGAAAGAACATGTGCGCTTTCGCCTGTTCTTTGCCTGGGATTTTGCCAGGGAAGAGCAGTGGATCAACCAGATGTCCCGGGACAAAGGACTGCACCTGGTGCGGGTGGGCTGCTGCCGGTATATTTTTGAAGAGGGGGCCAGGGGCGCATACCGCTACCGGCTGGAGTTGCTGCGCCGCGTCCCCCGGGATGAGGCAGAAAAGCAATATCTCCGGGCCATTGCCGCCGAGGAAGTCTGCCGCAACGGCGACTGGGGGTATTACCGCATCCCGGTGGAGCGGGGCGCGTTCGCGCAATATGCCTGCTGCGATTCCAAATTGCAGTATCTGCGCCCGGTTTACCGGCGCTATGTGGTGTTTGGCGCGGCGGTCTATGTGGCGCTGGCCGTGGATATGTCCGCCTTTTTGCATCTGCCGATGACACCCCTCCATGGAGTCGTTCTGGCGGCGCTGACGCTGCTGGCTTTGAGCTTTACCGTGGGGGCGACGCGCTTTCACCGGGTGCTGAAGGGGCTGCGCCGTGGTGCGGCGGAGGAATTGGGCGCAGTTTGCCGGGAGAAAAAAGAGGAAAAGGACGAAAAAAAGACTTGACGGCAGTTTTGTTTTGGCGGATAATTATTACACAAAATCTGCATAAAAATACATTTTATTCCCGCCATGAAAGAGGCGGGAGCAACAGGAGGGATCTCTATGGATCTGAAAGGCAGAAATTTTCTGAAACTGCTGGACTATTCGCCGGAGGAAATCGCCGGATTGGTGAACCTGGCGGCGGAATTGAAAGCAAAAAAGAAGCAGGGGGTGGCCCACGATACGCTGCGGGGCAAAAATATTGCGCTGATTTTTGAAAAGACCAGCACCCGCACCCGCTGTGCCTTTGAGGTGGCGGGCCACGACCTGGGCATGGGCGTGACCTATTTGGATCCCTCCGGCTCCCAGATCGGGAAAAAAGAGAGCATCGCTGACACGGCCCGGGTTTTGGGCCGGATGTTTGACGGCATTGAATACCGCGGCTTTGCGCAGGAAATCGTGGAGGAACTGGGTAAATATGCAGGCGTACCTGTGTGGAATGGACTGACCAACGAGGCCCATCCAACCCAGATCCTGGCAGATTTTCTCACCATGCAGGAACACTTTGGCCACCTGGAAGGGCTGAATTTTGTCTATATGGGCGACGCCCGGTACAATATGGGCAATTCGCTGATGGTGGGCTGCGCCAAAATGGGGGTGAACTTCACCGCCTGCGCGCCGAAAAAGTATTTCCCGGAGGAGGGGCTGATCCGGCAGTGCCGTGAATTTGCCGCAGTCAGCGGCGCCCGGCTGCGCTTCATTGAAGATCCTATGGGGGCCGTGGCCGGCGCAGATGTGATTTATACCGATGTGTGGGTGTCTATGGGGGAGCCTGTGGAAATCTGGGAGGAGCGCATTGGGGATCTGGCGCCCTATCAGGTCAACCGCGCGCTGATGGATCATGCAGGGCCCCAGTGCCGGTTTATGCACTGCCTGCCTGCTTTTCACGACTGGAAGACCACCATCGGCCGGGAAATGGGCGAGAAGTTCGGCCGCACGGAGATGGAGGTCACCGACGAGGTGTTTGAGTCTGAGCAGTCGATCGTGTTCGATGAGGCAGAAAACCGGATGCACACCATCAAGGCCGTAATGGCAGCCACGCTGGGGGCGTGAACGATGATAACAGAGAATCCCGCGGATCACATTCAGGTGATCTGCGGGATTTTTGCGCCGGTGGGGCCAACGGTTATTTTTTCGGGGCGAACTTGTTATTTTAAGGAAGCCGTGCTATACTGAACCATATTATTTTAAACTGCCTTACTATGCGGTAAAGGGGGACAGGCTGCGCGATGCAGCCGGAAATGCGATGTTTTTATATGATCTGGCAAGAAAAGTGAATGCGAAGCGCAAGCAGCACAAAAAGGCCCAGGCGGGGAAGATCCTGTCTCCCGTGCGCCGGATCGAGCGGGTGTATCCGCCGGCCCAGGGGCGTTTTGTGGCCATGACCTTTGACGACGGCCCCTGTGCCGGCAGCTTTCCCGGCGCAGAAGAAGGGCTTACGGAATCGCTGCTGGCCTCTTTGCGGGAGGCGGGGGCCACGGTGTCCTTCGACATCATCGGTACCACGGTGGAAAACTACCCCGATACCGAAGGGAAAAGCGGCGACTTTACCTGGAGCGGCGTGCAGTACGACCACTACCCCCGCTTTGGGGAGGATGCGCTGGCCGGAGCCTTTGCCCAGAAGGAACTGGTGGGAAAGATCCTGGCAGACGGGCATGAGCTGACCAACCACAGCTGTACGCACCGCCTTTTCGGCCCTATGCGGGCTGTCTATGGCACCCGGAAGCATTTCGACAGCCTGGATCAGGTGACGGCGGATCTTGCCCGGCTGCATGCCTTTATCCAAGAAGAATTCGGTTACGAGATGAAGCTGTCCCGCCCGCCCCATTATATTGATGCCATCCCCCAGGGCGGCAGTGCTTACGATGCCTACCGCATCATGGGGTATCAGTATATGGCGGCTTCTTTTGACGGCGATGGCTGGCGTCCTGCGGACAGCTACGAAAAAGAGGTGGACAACATGCTCCGCCCCCTGAAAGAGGCGTTGGAACGGGATCCTGACTGCCTGAACGGCCAGATCATTTTCCAGAAGGACGGATGCAATATGTCTCTGCGCGCGCCGGTGGCGGAGGCGCTGCCGCAGCAGCTGGCCCTGCTGGCGGATTATGGATATCAGGTGGTGTCGGTGTCGGAACTGCTGGCGCTGTCGCCCTTTGAGGATCTGCCCACAGACAGTCCCGCCATGCCCCATGTGCGCCGGCTGCTGGATGCAGGCCATACGGTGGGCTATCAAAACAATACGTTCCACCCGGAGCGGATGATCACGGTGGAAGAATTTTACATGATGGCGGCGGAGCCGACGGCGCTGCGCATGGCCCGCCCCATGGGGACGAAAGAGTTGATGGCAGCCGCTGCGCAAAGCGCGGGGTTCAAGCTGCGCGATGCTTCCGGCAATGCCCTGCTGGATGTGGCCATGGCCCGGGGCGTTGATGTGGACGAGCGCTGCTTCAAAGACCGGGCTGCGGTGACGCGCGGTGACGCGGTGTCGCTGCTGGCGGGATTGGTGAAGTAAGATGCGCGTTGTCATTACTGATTGCAAATATAAAATGTCCCTGGCCCCCCTGCGGGAACTGCGGGCGGAGGGCTACGACGCGGTTTGCGGGGAGTACGAGGATGTGCCGGAAAAACTCTGGCTGGGTTCCCAATCCCGCAGCTGCGGCGCGGTGCTGCGGTGGCCCAGGGGCGAGACTGCGGCGGAGGGGATCGCCGCCGCCTGTGCGCCGGGGGATGTGATCCTGCCTGTGGGGCGGGCCACGCTTCAGTCCTTCGCGGAACATCCGGAGCTGAAAGAACGCAATCCCTTTTTGGCTTCCGATCCGGACACCCTGGCCCTGGCGGATGACAAGTCCCGCATCTGGGCGCTGGCAAAGGAACTGGGCATACCTGCGCCCGGCACGGTGTTTTTGCCGGAAGGAATTGCGCCGGAAGACTTTGCCGGACAGGTGCGCTATCCCTGTATTTTGAAGTACCGCAACGGCGAAGCGTTGGGACTGAAATCCCACGAGCGCTATTCCATTGTCCGTAGTGAAGAGGGATTTGCGGCGGCCTACCGGCGTATGGACGCCGTTTCTCCGTTGCCGCTGATCCAGGATTACCTGGGGGGACAGGATGTGGGCGTGGCGGTGGTAATGGATGAGAACAGCCGCCCCGTAGATTTCCTCTGTTATGTGAGTGATCGGGAATACCCCCTGTCCGGCGGGCCGACCTGCTTGTGCAGAACGGTGTTTGACCGGCAGCTGCTGCGCTATGCCTGCAGCCTGCTGCAGGACATTGGGTTCCGGGGCATCGCTATGCTGGATTTCAAGGGTTCTGCGGAACAGCCTTTCCTGCTGGAGATCAATCCGCGGCTCTGGGGCAGTGCGGCTCTGGCGGCGGTATCCGGGGCCACTTTTTTTGAAAGTTATGTAAAGGCCGCGTTGGGCGAGGCCCGGCCGCTGGATTTGGACACCTGTATGCCGACCTATCGGTTGGGGGCGCGGATGAAATTTATGCCGCACTGCTATCTGGCGGCGTTGGCAGAACTGAAGCAGGGGCGCCTGGGAGATGCCTGGCGCGACCTGCGGGCTGCCCTGGCGCCTTCGGTGAAGGATGGCGTCTATCTCCGGGGCGACGGCAAGCCGTTCTCCCGCTATCTCTCGAATCTATTGAACAAAGGGTAACAGACAGATGACGAAAAGCAATACGATTCTTAAATCCACAACGGCTGTGATGTTGGTGGTGCTGTTTTCCAAAGTGCTGGGATTCCTGCGCCAGACATTGGTGGCCGGTGTGTTTGGCTCCAATGATGCCACAGATATCTATTTCATTTCCAGCGAGTTTACCATTAACGTGGCCGGCGCCTTTACCACGGCGCTGACCACGGCCCTGGTCACGGTATACATTGCCGTTTCCGTTAAGGAAGGGAAGAAGGCGGCCGGAGATGTGGCGTCCAAGGTGCTGGCGCTGTTTTTAATGGTGGCAGCGGCGGCCATTGTGCTGCTGGATCTGTTCGCGCCCCAAGTGGGGCATCTGTTGGCGCCGGCCTACGGCGCGGAGCAGTTAGGTTCCTTGGCATCGTATCTGCGCATTTTCTCGGTGGCCTTTCTGTTTTCGGCTTTCCAGTCTATTTACGCAGCGGTGCTGAATGCCAATAATATATTTGTGCCGGGCAAGCTCTACGGCGTGATTTACAATCCTCTGGTCATCGTTTCGATTTTGCTGCTGGGAGAACGGTTGGGCATCTCGGCCATCGTTTATGCCTACTATCTGGCCAACATTTTGCAGATCCTTTATCTGCATCTGCGCTGCCGGGGGATCTACAGTTTCCGCCCAACTCTGCGCTTCCGGGACGAGCGGCTGGTTCGGGTTTGGTGGCTGGCACTGCCCATCCTCATCAGTAATGTGGTGATGCAGTGCAACGGCATTGTGGACAAAGCCCTGTGTTCCTATCTGGGAGAAGGCGTGGCTTCGGCCTATACCTATGCCCGTACGCTGGAGCAGTTTGTGACCGGTACTTTCACGGCCACGGTCACCATGGTGCTGCTGTCCCAGTTTGCCGCCTTTGCGGCGCAGCAGGATACGGAAAAGATCAACGCCATGCTCAAGCGCACGGTGGCGGTGCTGGTTTTGCTGCTGGTGCCTGTGGCGGTGATTACGGTTCTCAGCTCGAAAGACATTGTGACATTGGTGTATATGCGCGGCAAGTTTACCTGGGAGGCTGTGGATCAGACCACCCTGGCTCTGGTGGGCTTTGCGGTGGGCTTCCCCCTGATCGCGCTGCGGGAAGTGATGATCCGGGTTCACTTTGCTTTCCAAAAAACGAGGATACCCATGCTGATCAGCATGGCGGCTGTGGGAATGAATGTGGTGCTCAGTTTGATCCTGGCCCAGGTGGTCGGCGTGATGGGCATTACCTTGGCCACCAGCCTGTCGGCGATTTTGTCCGTGGTGTTGCTGGTGATAACGGCCAAGCGCTATATGCCGGACTTTCGCTTTTTCTCCTGCCGCACGGCCATCTGGAAGTGCGCTGTGGCGCTGGTGCCCTGCGTGATCGCGGTGCTGTGGGCCGGTACTTGTTTCGAGGGCAATGTCCTGCTGCGGGTGGCGCTGGAGCTGTTCCTGGGCTGTGCAGTCTATGGCGTGGCCCTGGTTTGCCTGCGCTGCAGGGAAGTGCTGGACTTTGCGGGCCTGATAACGGCCCGGCTGCGGAAAAAATAACCGCTGTGCCGGGGAAAAGGGGGGAATGGTGATGAAGCGTACCAATACATATCTGGCGGCGCTATTTTTGTTGGCGCTGACGGCGCTGCTGGGCGCGACGCTGCTCAGCGGCAAAACGATTGCCTCGGAAGTGCTGACGGATCTGCGGGCGGAGGGGCAAAGCCTTACAGCCCGCCTTGAGTCGGCTACCGGTGGGGCAGAGAGTGCCGTTAATGCAGCCCTGCGCCGGGGCAACCTGGCGGTGGAACTGTATGGCGGCGCGCTGCGGCTGATGGGCAAGCGCGTCAGCGAAGATGCATCGGTGGCGGACTATACCGTGGTGCGCATGGATAATGGAGCGATCACCTTCTGCAATCTGGAAACGGAGACCCTGCCGGACAACAGCGCCGCGGCGGATGAGGTGGCGGGCTGGGCCCGGGCCCTGGAACAGGCGGAGATCCCCCTGCTGTATGTGGCCTATCCCAAAAAGACGCCCCGCACGGACAACGGCCTGCCGCCGGATATCCCCGATTGGCCGGTGCTGAAAATGAATGCGTTGGTGGAGCATATGCGGGAACGGGACGTGGATGTGCTGGACTTGCGCGACGCCTTTGAAGGGCGGGGAGATTACAGCGACCTATTTTACCGCACAGATCACCACTGGAATATTGAGGGCGGTTTTTTTGCCTTCCAAACCATATGCGAAACGCTGCGTGCGGAATATGGCGTGGCTATGGATCCCTGGTTTGAAGATGCGTCCCATTATCATTGGGATGTGTTGGAAAACTGGTTTCTCGGCAGCCAGGGCAAGCGGGTAGGCTCCCTGTTTGCCGGTGTGGATGACTTTACGGTGATGACGCCGGATTTTGAAACGGATTTTACCTTCTCCATTCCCAGCCGGGAAACGGTGCGAAAGGGTACCATGGAGGAGACCATTCTGTTTCCGGAGCGCATTGGGGAAAAGGATTATTATAATGCCAACCCCTATACCTACTATGCCGGCGGCGATTACGACTATGTGACCATCGAGAACCACCGAAATCCGGACGGGCCTTCGATCCTGGTGGTGCGGGATTCCATGACCTGCGCCCTAACGCCGTTCCTGGCCCTGGACTGCTCGAAACTGACATTGATCGACACCCGTTATTTCCAGGGGGATGTGGCCGCTGCGGCGCTGGAACTGCAGCCTGATATCGTCCTTGTGACCCGCGGATAAAAGCAAAATGCCGGACAACGGAAACCGTTGTCCGGCAGCTTTTTTGGTGTTTTTTCGTATATGTTGCTTCAGGGAAATGCATGAAAGAAGCCCCCTTATTGCAAAATAAGGGGGACATTTTGCTTGTCGAGGGGCAAGGTGAGTGCGACAAACTCTTTATGATGTCTTGTTATGATGTCTTGATTAAGTATATATGCAAACACTAACTGTTAAGGCCAAGCTGTTTTGTCCAGAAATAGCCGGTCTGTTTTGTCGCATAGC
>CALDMR010000007.1 GCA_937915065.1 uncultured Clostridia bacterium | reverse complement strand
CGACCATCCCCGGGGAGAACGCACCCGCCAATTTCTGGCCCACTATGCAAAAAACTAATACTTCCTTTGTGCAAAAGGAGACAAAGCCCCGGCTGCCTTTGCAGCCGGGGCTTGATTGATCCCATCCGGTGCGCTTCACCGCCCGGAAATCATTTCCAGGAAGTAGCGGTGCACCGACAAATCTTCATTCAATTCGGGGTGGAACGCCGTCACCAGCATATTCCCTTCCCGGGCAGCTACGATTTTGCCATCGACCTCCGCCAGAGCCTCCGCCCCGCCGGAAACGGCCGCAATGTAAGGCGCCCGGATAAAGGTCATCGGGATCGTACCGATCCCCCGAAACGCCGCTTCTGCATAAAAGCTGCCCAGCTGGCGCCCATAGGCGTTGCGCACGGCGGTAATATCCATCAGCGCCAAATGGGTGCGCCCGTCATTTTCAACCCGCTTGGCCAGCAGTAGCAAACCTGCACAGGTACCGAAAACCGGCAGCCCGGCGGCAATCCGTTCCTTCAGTTCATCAAACAGATCCAGCTCCCGCAGCAGCTTTCCCTGCACTGTACTTTCTCCGCCGGGGATGATCAATCCATCCATGGGCCGGGTCAAGTCCTTTTTCTGCCGGATCTCAAAGGACTCTGCCCCCAGGCGGGCCAGCATCTGTTCGTGCTCAATAAACGCCCCCTGGAGGGCCAGCACACCAACGGTCATCTTACTTTCCTCTCTCTGCCATCAGCAGCTCGATCTCCTGCTCGTTGATGCCTACCATGGCTTCGCCCAGATCTTCCGACAGCTCTGCCAGCAGCTTGGCATCGGTGTAGTTGGTCACGGCCTTGACAATGGCAGCGGCACGCTTGGCCGGGTTGCCGGATTTGAAAATACCGGAACCCACAAACACGCCCTCGGCGCCCAGCTGCATCATCAGCGCAGCGTCAGCAGGCGTGGCCACGCCGCCGGCAGCAAAGTTAACCACGGGCAGCTTCTTGTGCTCATGGACATACTGCACCAATTCATAGGGCACCTGCAGTTCCTTGGCCGCGTCAAACAGTTCGTCCTGGCTCATGGAACCAATGCGGCGGATCTCCTGCTGCATCATGCGCATATGGCGCACAGCCTGCACCACATCGCCGGTGCCGGGCTCGCCCTTGGTGCGGATCATGGCCGCGCCTTCGTTGATGCGGCGCAGGGCCTCGCCCAGATCCCGGGCGCCGCAGACAAAGGGCACCTCAAAGGCCGTCTTGTCGATATGATACTTATCATCGGCGGGCGAAAGAACTTCGCTTTCGTCAATATAGTCGATCTCAATGGCCTGCAGGATCTGGGCCTCCACAAAATGGCCGATGCGGCACTTGGCCATCACCGGGATGGACACCGCCTCCTGAATCCCCTTGATCATCTTCGGGTCGCTCATGCGGGACACGCCGCCCGCAGCCCGAATATCGGCGGGGATCCGCTCCAGCGCCATAACAGCGCAGGCGCCGGCATCCTCGGCAATCTTGGCCTGCTCGGGGGTGGTCACATCCATAATCACGCCGCCCTTGAGCATCTGGGCCAGGTTTTTATTCAATTCAAATCTCTGCTTATCCATGGTAGTTCTCTCCTTACTATTGCATGGACCCGCCGCATCAAGGCGCAGCATGCGCCCTGTGCCGGGTTCCGTTTATGATGGGAAGATCCTGCGGCGCTCTCTTTCCCAGCGCGCCGCTTTTGTCATAGAGTATAGCACAGAAGCAGTTGCTTGGGTAGCATCAATCGCTCTTTTTAACAAAAAATTTTTCCTTTTTTCGTCACATTCGTTCCTTACCGCAAAAAATCTTCTCTGCCTTGCAATCCGCCTCCTCCGGCGCTTATAATAAGGATGTCCGGCCCTGCAAATATCCGCCTGCCGGCTACTTTTTCCGGAAAGGAACTCTGCTATGGAAATCCTGTACTCTGATCAACACATTGCCGTCTGTGTCAAGCCGGTGGGGCTGGATGCCGAAAGGGGCGTTCCCGAAGCTCTGCGCCAGACCCTGGGCGGCCAGTTTCTGCCGGTACACCGGCTGGATCTGAATGTCGGCGGCGTAATGGTCTATGCCCGCGACCGGCAAACTGCCGCCGCCCTGTCCCGGGCCATCCAAGAAGGCGCCATGGTCAAAGAATATGTAGCTCTGGTGCACGGCATGCCGCCCGAATCCGGCGACTGGGAAGATTTGCTGTGGAAAGACGCCAAAAAGAACAAAGTATACCCCGTGAAGCGTATGCGCGGCGGCGTAAAGCGCGCCCGGCTGGAATACCGCCTGCTGCGGCCGGGCGATCCCTCTCTGGTACAGATCCGCCTGCACACCGGCCGCAGCCATCAGATCCGCGCGCAGTTTGCCAGCCGCGGTTATCCCCTGGTAGGCGACCATAAATACGGTGCCCGGGACGATTCCTCCGCCCCCGCCCTCTTTTCCTGCCGCCTGACCTTTCCCTATCAGCGCAGCGTCCAAACTTTCGAGGCCTATCCCCCCTGGGCAAGCTGCTGATTTGCACGCGCAGAAATTGCCGTATTTACAAATCGTTCATCCATTGTGCAGCGGTTCTGCTATACTATCATTCAAATACCCAAACACAGTAAAAGAGGGACATGTTTATGGATCGCAATAAGCGCACGCAGTTTCTTTGGATCGCCGGTATCGCCGTACTGACAGCGGGGCTGCTGCTGTTTTTATACCACACCGGATTCTTTGCCTCGGTGGGATCGCTGGAAGAGATGCGTGCTTACATTGAGCACTTCTCGCCCTTTTCCTATATCATTTATTTCCTCGTGCAGCTTGCCTCTGTGATCGTGGCTCCCATTCCCAGCAATGTCACCAGCCTGGCCGGCGCTGCCCTGTTCGGCACCCTGAGCGCATTCCTGCTGACCTATGGCGCCGTGGCTTTGGGTGCCGCCCTGGTGTTCCAGCTGGCGCGGCAGCTGGGCCGTCCCTTTGTGGAGCGCTTTGTCAGCCGCCGGGATATGGACAAGTACATGGCCGTGATCGAGCGGAAGCAGGATATTTTCTTCACCATGGCGTTCCTGCTGCCCGGTTTTCCCGATGATATCCTCTGTTTCCTGGCCGGACTGACTGGCATGCCGTTCAAGCGGTTCCTGTTTTTGGTGCTGGCCTGCCGCCCCTGGGGGCTGCTGGTGGCCTGTGCCGTGGGCGGAAACGCGCTGAGTCTGCCGCCGGTAGCCCTGGGCCTGCTGTGCCTGGCCGGGCTCACCCTGTTCCTCGTCGCCATGAAATTTGGCGACCGGTGGGAAGAAGCCCTGCTGCGCAAGTGGAAGAAATAACAGGTACAGCCTCCCCTTACAGAAGCAGTTCTACACCGCAGGTTTCAGAGCGCTCCACTCCCAGTTTGGCGGATCTATCCTCCGGCTATATAAACCTCGGACGCCTCCAGCCCCCATAATATAAAAGTAAAAACTCCGACCGCAACGCATTGCGCTGCGGCCGGAGTTTTCTATTTCTTGTTGTCCCAATCATTTATGCCGCCATGCGCTGGGGCTGAGCAGCACCAAAATCGGCAAGATCTCCAGTCTGCCGATGAGCATCAAAAGGCTCAGCGTCAGTTTACTCAAATCCGACAGCGGCGAGAAATTTCCGGCAGGTCCCAGCGCATCCAGTCCCGGCCCGATATTGCTCAAACTGGTCAGCGCCGCAGAAAAGGATGCGGCAAACCCCATATTATCCAGAGAAACGACCAACGTACCGACAATCAGCAGCGCACAGTAGGCGTAGAAAAACACACAAATAGCGTTCCCTCGTCCACCCTTTTGCCGCTTAGCGTGATCACATGAACTTGACGGGGATGCAGCACTTTGTTCACTGCCCGCTGCAGCATCTTGCGCAGCAACAGCACGCGCACTCCCTTCACGCCGCCGGCTGTGGACCCGGCACAGCCGCCCATAAACATGAGCGCCAGCAGCACGCATTGGGCCAGCGTAGGCCAGAGCATATAATCCGCTGTGGCGTAGCCTGTGGATGTGATAATGGTAACCACCTGGAATACCGCATCCGTTATCAGGGGAACGAAAAACGCTTCCCCGCCCTGAACCACCAGCGACAGAACGATCGCCGCCGAAGCGCCGAAAATCGCAACCAGATACAGTCTCAGTTCCTCATCCTTCCGCACCGCACCGAATCCCCGGCAGGCCATCAGGAAAAGCAGAGAAAAATTGATACCGGCCAGCAGCATAAACACAATGATGATCCAATCCACCGCCAATGAATCAAAATAGGCTACCGACGTATTTTTTGTGGAGAATCCGCCGGTGGAAATCGTGGACATGGCGTGGCAGATGCTGTCAAACCAGTCCATGCCCGCAATGCGCAGACAGACCGTCTCCGCGCCAATCAAAATCAAATAGATCGAATACAGGATCTTTGCGCTCTGTCCAATTTTGGGTACCAGCTTGCTTTTGATGGGCCCGGGGCTTTCCGCCCGCATAAGATATGCGCTGCCCGCGCCCAGCCTGGGCAGTAGCGCCAGCATCAGCACCAGCACGCCCATACCACCGAGGAATTGGGTAAAGCTGCGCCAGAACAGCAGGCTTTTCGGTAATCCCTCGATTTCACTCACCACAGAAGCTCCCGTGGTAGTCAAGCCGGAGGCCGATTCAAACAGGGCATCGAAAAAATTGGGCAGCGCACCGCTGAACCAATAGGGCAGCGCACACAGCAGCGACAGGCACAACCAGCACCCGGCCACTGTGGCAAAGCCGTCGCGCAGGTGCATCCGGTCATCGCCGTCCAAGGGCCGCGCACTCAGCAACAGGCCCGGCAGCAAACCCGCAAGCATAGCGGCCAAAAACGCCCCTGCGCTGCCATCTTCCGTATACAATGCAATCAACAGGGAGGGAACCATGCACAGCGCCGCAGCGCAGAGCACAATTCCGATAAATTTAGTTACAAACCGAAGATTCATGAAAACGTACCTCTTGGTTTAGCCGGGGAATAAATCCTCAGTCCTTCAGAATATCATTGAGATCATCCAAAAACAGCGAACGTGCCACAACGATTACGCGGTCTCCCTCCAGAATCATATCATTACCATTGGGAATAATCGCCTCATCGCCGCGGACAATCGCAGCAATCAGCAAACCTTTTTTCAGCTTTAGATTTTTCAGCATAATATTGAGGAATCGCGTCGTTCCGGCGGCAGTGAATTCCACCGCCTCCATTTTGTTATCCAGCAGCTTGTACAGCCGTTCCACGGCACTGCCCTCGGAGTTTGAAAAGGAGCGCACATAGCTGGAGATCAGATTGGCCGTCAGATCCTTGGGGCTGATGATACTGTCCAGTCCCACATCCTTGGCCAGATCGATATAATTGGGCCGGGTCATTTTGGCCGCCACATTGGGCACACCGGCATGGATCGCATTCAGCGCCATCAGCAGGTTTTCCTCGTCCCGGTCCGTCAGCGACACGAACGCATCCGCCTTGAAAATATTTTCGCTTTCCAGCACCTCGTTATCCGTACCATCGCCATGGATGATCAGCGCATTGGGCAGCATCTCCGACAGGCGCTCGCACTTGGCCAGATCCCTTTCGATCACACGCACATGCATATCGGTTTTTGCCAGCTCCCAGGATAAATAGGTGGCAATGCGGCTGCCGCCCAAGATGGCCACATCCTTCACCCGGGACATGGGACGGCCCATAAGCTGAAAACAGCGCTTCAGTTCCAGCGGATTGCCGATCATATAGGCCGTATCATCCACCTGAGGCACAAAATCACCGTTGGGAATGATCACTTCGCGCTCGCGCTGCACGGCGCACATCAGCGTCCGGTTGGGGTGAAGCCGGTTGAATTCATACAGGGGCACTCCCACGATTTCATCGTGCTCCTCAATGGAAAATCCCACCATTTCCACCTCGCCCCGGGCAAAAGTGTCCACGCCCGTGGCGGAGGGGTAGCGGAAAATACGGGAAATTTCCATAGCTGCCGCACGCTCCGGATTGATGATCATGTCCAGGCCGATCTCCCGCTTGAGCAGGGGCGCGTCTGCGGAGTATTCCGGGTCGCGGATGCGGGCAATGGTATGCTTGGCCCCCAGCTTTTTAGCCAGCAGGCAGCAAACAATATTGACCTCGTCAAAGTTGGTCACCGCAATGACCAGATCCGCTGTGCGGGCGCCGGCCTCCATCAGCGTGCGGATACTGGCACCGTTGCCCGCCACGCACATCACATCCAGGTTGCTGTCGGCCCGCTGCAGAGCAGGCGACTGCTGGTCAATGATGGTCAAGTCGTGATTGGCCTTGCTCAGCTGCTCGGCCAGGGTATATCCCACTTTACCATTGCCGATAATGATGATTTTCATAGTAATATCCTCCGATCTCTGCGGCCTCAGCCGCCCGCGGATCAACCAAATAAAATTACGCCTCCGGCGCCGGCGGTTTCCAGCTGCCGTAGCGTTTGCGCGTTTCGTTCATAATCTGATTAAACACATTGCCCATGATCAGCACCGTTGATGTCAGGTACAGCCACAGCATCAGCACAATGATGGCGCTGATGGAGCCATACACCACCGAGTATACAGAAATGCGCCCAACCATATGGGAAAAAACATTGGACAGGATCATCCAGGCAGCAAAAGCCCCAAAAATACCGGGGCAAATCTGATAGAACGGCGGATGCCGGTCTTCGCAGCCGGAAAGATAGAAAACATACAGCACCAAAAACATCAGCACCGCCAGGAACAGCAGCCGGAAACGGCGCCAGATGTAGACAAACGCATCAGACAGGGCAAAGAGTTCCGACAAAAGCTCCAGCACGCTGTTGCTGAGCACCATGAACAACACGCCGAACAGGATGGCAACCATCAGAAACACAGCATACAGCAGCAAACGCAGCTGGGTGCGCAGGAAGCCGTGGGAAATCGGTTTGCGGCCAATTCCCTTGCGCATCGCCGTCAGCAGCGAATTGGTGGCGCGCATGGGAAACCACAGGCAGCAAAACAGCACACTGAGCAGCACCGGCCCAAACTGCATAGAAGATACATGATGCAGATATTCCGCGATGATACCCGCGGCCTCCACCGGCAGGATCTCATAAAGCCCCGCAATAATGGGCGACTGATTCAGGTGCGCATACCCCAGCAGAATGCTGAAAAAAATCATCAGCGGAAAAATGCTGAACAGCAGATAGTAGGCCAGCGCAGCACTCTCCCGGCCCACATCAAATTGAAAATACCGCTGCACGCAGGCGCGGGCGTAATACTTAAAAATATAGTTGCCCCGCCCCGGCTGTTTCGGGGGGCTCTCATGTTTCACCGCGCGTCCTCACCTCGCTTTCCAACACAATAGCATTTTATTATAGCAGAGGATTTCAAAAAAAGCAATCTTTAAGCAGAACGGCCCCGCCGCTGGCAACCACTAAGATTAGTTTGCAGGGTCCATGTAGCAATACATGGAACCCCGCAAGCTAATTTTTTTATGCCAGAAAAGAGGTGAAATCAATGGCGAGCTACGCTTTCGCAACGCTCCAAGCCCGGCAGACGCTCCAGGAGCTTTGGGAGCAAGGCAAAACGGTCAAAGACATGGCGGCGGCTCTTGATGTGCCGCTCTCCACGCTCTACACGGAACTGCGCCGGGGCCGTTCTGGGGTCCGCCTCCCGGACCAGCGATTGCAGTATGATGCTACCCTTGCCCAGCTCAGGATGCAGCAGGAACTTGAACGGAGGGGAAAGCAGAGCCGCTGAGGCCATAACTGTCACCGCTTTTCACAAATCAAAGGAGGCACAATATGAAACCCATTATTTTGAGGACCCAGACCCGCACCGATGAGTGCATCGGCACCGTCCGGCTCACCCCGGAGGCGGAGAAAGTTGTCCGGCGGCTCCGCTTCAAGACCGGCTTGCCCATCCGCCAGATTGTTTCTGAAATCATCGTCCAGGCAGAAAGCCTCATTGACATCTCTGGGGACGATGATGAGGACGAAACCGACCAATAAGGAGGAGCCCATGAACAAAGCACGCCGCAAAGCTCTTGATGAGGTCATCTCCAAAATTGAGGAGGCCAAAGAGCTGTTGGAAAACCTCCAGGCGGAGGAGGAAGAATACCGGGATAACATGCCGGAAAACCTCCAGGGCTCTGAGAGGTATGAGGCGGCAGACGCCGCCGTGGACAACATGAGCAGCGCTGTGGATGCTCTGGATGAGGCTATCTCCAGCATTGAAAGCGCCCAGGAATAACAAAGGAGGACATACCAATGAAAACCCCTGTTTTGAACATCGCCCCCGGTAAGACCGTGGACTACCACGGAGAGCCCTGCCTGGTGCTGGAGCACCGCAAGGACGGCACCCTCATGCTGCACCTGGACCAGATGACCCACGCCTTTGGCAGCTCCAACAACTTTGCCGCCAGCTCTCTCCGGTCCCATCTCAATGGCCCCTATCTGCGGAGCCTCACGGACGGCAACCCCGATGAGATCATCACCCGCACTGTGGACCTCACCGCTCTCAATGGCTCCAAAGAGTATGGCACCTGTGAGTGCAAGGTGGCCCCGCTCACCCTGGATGAGCTCCGCAAGTACCATGACATTCTGCCCTTGCCTGAGAGCTTTGAGTGGTCCGTCACCCCCTGGAGCACCCCGGAGGTCAATGAGGATGACAAGTGGGAGATGGGCCTGCACACCGGTGGCAGTGTCAGCAACTACCACTGCACCAACACCGACGGGTCCCGCCCCGCTTTCCTCATTCCCTCCTCCCTCACTGTGGAGGCTGAGGACGCCAACCCTCTGGAGCAGTACAGCACCCGTGAGCTGGCGGAGGAGCTTTTCCGCCGTATCACCAATTAAGGGGTGAGCTCCATGTCCACCCATGAAACAACCCGGAGGCCTGCTAAGTGCAAACGCCGCCCCAATTATCGCCCGGTCATCTTTTTGGCCCTGGTATGCGCTGCTATCTTCGCCGCCGGTTACTGCGTGGGGGTGAGGGCTGCTGACAAAGCGGCCCCCACTCTCCAGGAGCCGGTCCAGGAAAGCACCAGCACGCCGGAGCCTACCAATGAGCCCAGTGAGGTCCCCTCCACGGAGGAGGTCCTCTGGCGGGATGACATAGTGACAGACGGCAACCTCCTGGACTATGACCTCCAGGTTACCATGCAGGCCTGTTGTGAGGAGTACGGCGTCCCCTACGCTCTGGCGCTGGCTGTGGCCGATGTGGAGAGCCGCTTTGACCCGGATGCCACCAGCAACACCAATGACTATGGCCTCATGCAAATCAATAAGGTCAATCATGGGTGGCTCCTGGAGCAAGGCATTGACCCCATGACACCAGCCGGAAACATTGAGGCCGGTGTCCTGTTCCTCTCCGACTACCTCACCGCCTACGGGGACCCGGAAATGGCCATCATGGCCTACAACTGCGGCCCCTCCGGTGCTCAAAAGCTGTGGGCCTCCGGTACATACCACACGGAGCACTCCACAAAGGTCATGGACCGCTTTGACTACTGGACAAGCATTTTGGAGGAGTAAGCCATGCCGTATTACTGGACCTGTCCCTATTGCGGGGCCAACCTGGACCCCGGAGAGAAATGTGACTGCCAAGAAAACACAAAGGAGGATGACATCCATGATGGAAATGAAAATCACCGTTGAGGCTCCCGATCTGGCCGCCTCTATCTTGAAACTGGCTGAGGCCATCGCCTCTGGCCCGGACCCGGCGCTGCTCATCCCGGATGAGCCGCTGCCGGTTTCCGCCTATCCGGCCACACCTGACCCTGCGGTGGCTCCTGTGCCCCCCGTGGCGGCTCCTGTGAGCCCTGCGCCGGTAAACCCTACCCCGGGACCTGCGCCCACTATGGCGGCCCCTGTGGTGGTCCCCAGCCCCTCTCCCACGCCTGTGACCAATGCGCCGACTGCTGGCCCGACATCTGCCGCCCCTGGTAACACCCCCGCCCCTGCTGTGCCTGTTGCGGGAGCCCCCACCTATACCCTGGACCAAATCTCCCGGGCCGGTGCCTCCCTGGTTGACGCCGGGAAGATGCAGCAGCTTTTGGAGCTCCTGGGCCGCTATGGCGTGCAGGCCGTCACCCAGCTCAAGCCGGAGCAGTATGGCGCTTTCGCCACGGAGCTCCGGGGCCTGGGCGCTCAGATTTAAGGAGGTGCCCCATGCCTCCTGAGAAACACGCTTTGCTTTCTGCCTCCTCCGCCTCCCGCTGGCTCAAGTGTACGGCGGCCCCCCGCTTTGAGGAGGGGCTGCCGGAGAACACCAGCGAGTATGCGGAGGAGGGCCGCCTGGCCCACGCCATTGGTGAGCTCAAGGTCCTCAAGAAATGCACCCCCATGAGCACCCGGACCTACAACACCCGGCTCAATAAGCTCAAGAAAAACCCCCTCTATGACCCGGAGATGGACAAGACCACGGACCTCTACCTGGAGCACATCACGGAGCAGGTCATGGACTATGACAGCGCCCCCACCGTGGCCGTGGAGGTCCGGGTGGACTTTTCGGACTATGTGCCGGAGGGCTTTGGCACCTGTGACTGCTGCATCATCGGCGGCGATCTGCTGAGCATCACCGACTACAAGCACGGCAAGGGCGTCCCGGTTTCCGCCGTGGGCAACCCGCAAATGAAACTTTACGCCCTGGGAGCGCTCCGGCGCTATGCCGCCGTGTTCGGTGACACCATCAAGCGGGTCCGCATGACCATTGACCAACCCCGGCTGGACAGCTACACCACGGATGAAATCACCGTGGAGGAGCTGAGGGCCTGGGGCGAGAGTATCAAGCCCATTGCCCAGCGGGCCTTTTCTGGTCTGGGTGAGTTTGTTCCCGGTGACCATTGCCGCTTTTGCCGTGGCAAGGCCCAGTGCCGGGCCCGTGCCAATGTCAACACCGCCCTGGAGGACTTCAAAGGCTGTGTGCCTGCCGGGAGCATCCCGGCGGATGCCATGGTCCCCCAGGAGCACTCCCACACCGGAGCCATCACAGGTGAGGAGGTCCACCCGTTGCTCTCTGATGAGGAGATTGGCGATCTGCTGGAGCGTGGGGCCCAACTGGTCCAATGGTACAAAGACCTGGAGGCCTACGCCACGGAGGCCCTGCTGGCGGGCAAAGAAATCCTCGGCTGGAAACTGGTGGCGGGCCGGAGCAATCGGACCTTTACCGACCAGGACGCCGCCATCCAGGCCGTCATTGCCGCTGGGTATGATGAGGCCCTGGTCTATGACCGCAAGCCCAAGACGCTCTCTGAGCTGGAGAAACTCATGGGGAAGGCTGAATTTGCGGAGAAGATTGGCGGCTTTGTGACAAAGCCTCTGGGCAAGCCCACCCTTGCCCCGGCCTCTGACAAGCGGGAGGCCTACGCCCCCGCCGCTGCTGAATTTGCCGGGGTGGTTGACGGATGAACGGCAGCGACTTTTTCATCATCCAGCACGGCTCTTTCCATGCGGCTGTCCTGTACTCCGCACTGGAACACCTACCCATCCACAACCTCAAAAAGCTCTTTCGGCTGGCCAAAAAGGCCCAGTTTGAAAATGAGGCCGCCATCCAGGGCATCCGGTCCTACTTTGACGCCACCATACCGGAGGCCCAGGAAACCATGAGAGCTGCCGCAAGAGCCTATGAGGATGGCTGGAAAAAGGTGGACAAGCCAAGGAGCCGAAACCCAAAAACAGTTGAGCAGCTCCGCCTCAACAAAGAGCTCACCGTCCGTTTCAAGCAAGCCCACGCACGCTATGAGCGGCTGGTGGCATCCCGCAAGGTATTTGAGGAAACCCTCTTTCCCGATACGAAACACCCAATGAATTAAGAAAAGGAGATCAAGGATTATGTATCAGAATGACCCCATGAAAGTGCTGACCGGTGAGGTGCGCCTCTCCTACTGCAACCTGACCACCCCCCGGGCCTCCCAGCAGGGCGGTGAGCCCAAGTTTTCCGTCACCCTGCTCATCCCCAAGACTGACACGACCACCAAGGCGGACATTGACGCCGCCATCAACGCCGCCGCTCAGGAGGCCTTGACCAAGACCTGGAATGGGGCCCGGCCTCCGGTGCTCAAGGTGCCCATCCATGACGGTGACGGCGTGCGCCAGTCTGGTGTCCCCTTTGGCGATGAGTGCAAGGGCCACTGGGTCATCACCGCCAGCACCAAGAACAAGCCCCAGGTGGTGGGCATCGACAACATCAACTGTGAGCTGGCCCCCTCTGACATTTACAGCGGCATGTATGGCCGTGTGACCATCCGCTTTTTCGGCTACTCCAACAGCGGAAACAAGGGCATCGGCTGCGGCCTGGGCAATGTCCTCAAGACCCGTGACGGGGAGCCTCTGAGCGGCCAGGCCTCTGCCGCCTCTGACTTTGCGGGCATCGGCAGCGCTCCTGCGGCTCCCGCCACCCCCAACTATGGTGCGGCCATGCCCGCTACCCCGGGGGCCTACGGTGCGGCCCCTGTCCCCGGCAACACCCCGCCCTGGAACGGCGGCAACGGCATCAACCCCATCACCGGACAGCCCATGTGATAACTGACAAAGGAGGAAATACCGATGAAAACCCGCTTTGATGGCAAGCTCTGGATTGGAGCTTTTGGCCTGGCCCTGGAGGTCAAGGACATGGAAACCGCCCACCTGCTCAACACGGTCAAGATGCTGGTGCAAAAGCCCGCCCGGGTCCAGGCCATGTTGGTCACCGACATTGAGGAGGCCACCTTTGAGGAGCAGGAGGCCTGGACCCCCAACGGGTCCGGGGAGGACATCCGCAAGAAGTCCCTCCACAACGCCACCAGCCTCACCTCTGAGGAGCTGGTCCAGTATGTGACCGGCACCCCGCTCTTTAAGGCCATGATGGATGAGCTGGAGGCCCGTGGCGTGAACACGGAGAACATCATGGAACTCTACACCAAGGACGCCGCTTTCAGCGCATAA
>CALDMR010000006.1 GCA_937915065.1 uncultured Clostridia bacterium | reverse complement strand
TGCTTTGCAGCGTGTCGGACATTTCGTTGAATGTGGTGGTCAGGATGCCGATTTCGTCGTTGGATTCCACATCAATGCGGCTGCCGAAGTCGCCGGCGGCGATATGTTCGGCGCTGGTGGTCAGCCGTTCGATGGGCAGCGTCATGGTTTTAGACAACAGGAAAGACAGCAGCACCGAAATCATCAGACCGATCAACAGGGCCTGAAGAATGATCATAAACAGCTGGGAATTCAGATCATTGGCGTTTTCGCGGGTGTCCAGGATGTAAATGATGTAGTCGTTGCTGCCTCCGCTGATGGGAATGGCCACATCCATGTAGCTGGCGGTGATGTCGCTGCGTTGGCCCACTTCGCCGCGGCGGGCGGCCAGCAGATTGGCGGTGTCCTGCAGATGTTCGCCGCCGGTGGCGTCGGAACCGGCCAGGCATTTCCCGGTGGCGGCGTCCAGAATGTAGTAGTTGCGGCTGCGCATGTCGATGCCCAGGGAACCGGCGTGTGCTTCGATCATGGTTTGCAGGCGGGTGACGCCGTCGTTCTGGGCGGCTTCAGCCCGCAGGGAATTGACGAAATCGGCGTTGCTCTCGTCGAACACCTCTTTCATCTGTTCATAAAACGTATCAGTATAGAAGCCGGAGACATTGGTCATCAAAAAGGCGCCGACCACTGTCATCAGCGAAGTGATCAGCAGCAGCATGATCAGCATCAGCTTCAGATGCAGGCTTCGTAACATGGGCAAAACACCGTCCTTGGCAGAATTGGATCGCGCTCAGTGCTGGCTGGAGAAGAAATAACCCACGCCGCGGCGGGTCAGAATATAGGTGGGAGAGGCGGGATCATCTTCGATCTTTTCGCGCAGGCGGCGTACCGTGACGTCTACGGTGCGCACATCGCCCACATATTCGTAATTCCATACCTGCTCCATCAGGTCGGTGCGGGAAAAGACCTTGTCCGGCCGGCTGGCCAGGAAGCAGAGCAGTTCGTATTCCCGCTGGGTCAATTCGATGGGGCGGCCGTTTTTGCTGACTTCGTAGCGGTCGGTATTGATGCTCAGGGAACCGGCGGCGATCATCTGTTCGCCGCTGCCCGCCGCCGCCTGCTGATTCAGCATGGCGGTGCGGCGGATATTGGCTTTGACCCGGGCCATGAGTTCGCGGGTGGAAAAGGGCTTGGTGATATAGTCATCCGCGCCGATTTCGAGGCCCAGAACCTTGTCTTCCTCTTCTTCGCGGGCAGTCAGAATGATCACGGGGATGTTGCTGCCGGCTTCTCGCAGGCTTTTGCACACATCCCACCCAATCATTTTCGGCAGCATAACGTCCAGCAGGATCAGGTCCGGATTTTTTGTCAGGGCCAGCTGCAGGCCGGCTTCGCCGTCATAGGCTTCCAGCGTGTCGTAGCCCTCTTTCTGCAGGTTGAATTTGAGAATATTGACAATGTTTTTTTCATCATCCACGATTAGAATGCACTTTTTTTCTTCCATGCAATAACCTCCCGGCATGTGTTGCGGCGCAGCCTTACAGATGCAGGCGCACCTTGGCCTTCAGCACAGCGGCCACAGTTTTGGCATCGGTGATCCGGCCGTCCATGATCCGCTGCACCATCACATCGAAAGGCACCCGTTCGATCTGCAGAAATTCATCGGGATCAGGGTCAGGGCGCTCGAAGCGCAAGTCGCGGGCCAGATACAGATACAGCGTTTCCGTGAAGATGCCGGGAGAAGAGTGGAGCACGCCCAGGGGCATGAAAGAACCCGGCACCGCGCCGATTTCCTCGCGCAGCTCCCGCAGGGCGGCCGCTGCCGGGTCGGCCTTTTCGCCCGGTTCCAGTTTACCGGCAGGCAGTTCAGTCATGGCCTGTCCCATGGCATAGCGGTATTGAGTCACGGTGATGACCTGCATCCGCTCGTCCAGAGGCAGAACCACCACGCCGCCCGGATGCTCCACGACCTCCCGCTGGGAGGTTTTTCCGTTGGGCAGGGCAACTTCGTCCATATGTACATTCACGATTCGGCCGCGGTATACTTCGCGGCTGCTCAGTTTCTTTTCCGTCAGATCCATCGTGACAGCTCCTTGTTCTGTATAGAATAAAATATTTTATAGTATATCACATCCCGGGGCAAATTGCCACAGCAAACGCAGGAAAAAGAACCCCCGCCGGTCCTGGCCGGCGGGGGAAGAGAAGGAGGGAGATTCACATGTCCGTGTCCTGCACCAGGTAGCGGAAGACCCACTCGCCCGACAGGGTGCGCAGGCCGGTTCCGTATAAATCCTGTACCAGGATAAGGTCGCCGTAGAGTTGGGGATACCAATTGTTTGCGGGCAGGGAAAGAAGCGGCGATCCGGCGCTGTCGTAGAGGTCGTAACGCATATTGTCCGGGGCATGGCCGACCAGAAAGGACTTTCCTGTAATATAGTCGGTGGTTTCACTGATCCCGGCGTATGGTGCGGCGTCGATGCGCAGCCTGCCCGCGCTGTCATAAAAGGCGGATGCATCTCTGCTGCCGTCGGAAGCGGACAGGTGCAGCAGTATGCCGCCGTCCGTCTGAACTGCTTCGTACGGTATGTAGCCTGCGGGCAGTGTCAGAGCAATTTCGCTGCGGGCAGTGCCCACGGTCAATTTCCCGTTCTCCCACAGATTGTCACCGGGATTCAGCCAATAGCTGTTGTAGTACCAAAGAATTATTTCCCCGGCGGCGGGCGTTTCGTGGGGCTGCAGATTTTTGTCATAGGCTGCATTCACACAGTACTGTTCGGCACGGTAGAATTCGCCCAGAGGGCGTTCGCCGATGTAGACGGCTTCCAGATACAGCCTTGCGCCGTCGGGATCCTGGAAGGAGAGCAGTTCGCCCCCGGTGCAGTGCAGCAAAACGGTTCCCTTCTGGTCGATCAGCGCCTGGGTCTGATCCGGCAGCTGAACCAGGGCGATGCCGTCGCGGAAAGGATCTGCCGCTATATATTGGGGCGCGATGACCCATGCGCCGGTATGATCCACATAACCGTAGCGCGTTTGTCCGTCCTGCTCCTGCCAGGCTGCCGCCAGTCCGTCGCTGAAAACGCCGGGCAGACCGCCGCTGCTGCGCTGGGTCAGGGTGCCATCAGCTGTATTCAGATAGTACACGGTGCGTTCCGGTGCATAATAGTTGTCCCAGTAGCAGGCGACACCCTCGCTGATCGAAAGCGTTTCGCCAAATTCTGTCACGGTGTCGGGGAGATTCAGTTCCGCAAAACTTTTCCGCCAGCGCAGCGAGCCGTCGCTGCTGAGGGCTTCCAGGTATCCGTCTGCTGTGCCCAGCAGCAGTACATCGCTGCTGCCGCCAACAAAAAGAGCATAGCTGTCCCGCGCCCAGCTGCCGTCCAGGGCAGCCACGGTGATATCCCACACTTCTTTTTCTGCCGCCGGATCATAATCCACCTTTTCCAGCAGCAGATAGGGCAGATAAACGGAGTGGCCCTGTGCCATGTCATACTGGCGGAGCACAGACGCTGTGCTGTACACGGGGTCTACTATGATTTCGCCCTTCTGGGTTACCAGGCCGTAAAGCCAGGTGTCGCCCATCCATTCGGTATAGACCCGGCGTCCGGGAAAGGGGATGAGGGGGCCGTAATCGCCGGCGGGGATCAGGTAATCTGTAAAGTTGTCATAACGGCGGGTATATTGATTTTCCGGCGGTTCGTAGTCCGTCAGAGCGCCCCAGTCCAGCTGCACGCCGCCGCTGTCCGACGGCGGGGGCGGGAGCTCCGAAGAGGACGGAGCCTGGCAGGCGGTTAGGGCTAACAGGGAGAGAGTTGCCAGCAGACAGGCTGCACATCGCCCCATCATGTTTCCTTCACATCCTTCACGCTGACATAGCCTTCCCGATCCACCAGGTACTGGCCTGCGTCGCTGAGGATCCAGTCATACAGAATGGCTGTGGGGCTGTCCTCCGGCGCATCCTCTGCCATTACCACATAGTATGGATTCAGGAAGGGATAGGCGCCGCTGCGGAAGCTTTCCGGGCTGGGGGCAACGCCATCGATCTGCAGGATCTTCAACCCGTCGGCCATATTCATGTTCTTGCAGTAATAGTACACGCTGTACCCGATGGCGCTGGAAGTGTTGTCATAGCTGCGGACGGCTTCGATCAGGCCGCTCATCTCTCCGATGACATATTCTTTCTCTGCTTCCATCATGGGCAGATCGCCCATCACCAGCTTTTGCATCATGGTTTGGCTGCCGGCGGTTTCGTTGCGCTGAAAGGCCTTGATCGCCAGGTCTGCGCCGCCCACCTGGCTCCAATTGGTGATCTCTCCGGTGTAGATTTTCTGCACTTGTTCCACTGTCAGCGAGTCCACGCCGTTGTCGGCGTTGACGAGGAATACCAGCCCCTCCACGGCAAAGGGAGCCATCTGATAGGAAAAGCCGGCATCGTTCAGTTCTGCGACCACGCTGGGGGCTGGTTCCGCGGCGATCAGCAGGTCGGAGTTGCCGTACATCAGCTGGCGGTAGGATTCCGAAGTCTTGGAAAACTGGGTCAGGTCGGCCACGGTTTCCCGGTTTTCGCTCAAAAGTACGCTGCAAATGGCCTGGGCCAGGGGAACCGTGGAAGTGGAGCCGTTCAGCCGGGGGAAGTTCTCCCGGGTAAAGGTAAACAGCTCTTGATCTTCGCCGCCGGAAGGCTGCTCTGCCGGGCCTCCGCAGCCTGCCAGGAGCAGGGCCCCGCAGCTGGCCAACAGCAAAGCGGCGGCAGGCTTTCTGAAGTTGACATTCATGAAAATCCCTCCCATATGGTTTTTGCAGCCCTGTGCAGCAGGGCTGTTTTCACCTTCATTATAAGTTTGCTGCTGCCGGACAATCCACCGGAAAGCAGTGACAAAAAGGAGACAATCTGGCAACAAAGGCACGGGTGCGGGCAGATTCTTACAAATTTCTTGAAAATGCGGCAAACCGCTTTACAATTTTAGCGGCGTTCTGCTATGATATATTCGTGATGCAGCGGGATTGTATGATACAAGCCGTTATGTCGATTACTACCGGACGAAAGGCCGTTTGATGATATGAAACACCAAGATACGATCACACAGCAGGAAATGGCGCGGCGGCGCATTCAGGAGCGCCGCCGGCGGCAGGCAGCCAAGCGGCGGCGGAGGAAACAGGTGACCCTGGCGGTGCTGGGCGTTTGCGCTGTGGTGCTGTGTGTGGGAGTATTCCGTTTTTTACTGCCGGCGGGAGAGCAGATTCAGCCGCCCGATGAGGATCAAAGCACTGTGCAGCCGGGGGCTGACGGCCCCGGCGACCTGACGCCCCAGGTGCCGGACGAGAATTTTGACCATGTGGACATTACGCCGCGCCAGGGGGATTCGGAGGAATTGCTGGCGCTGAAAGAACTGGCGGCAGAGCAGCCCCGGGTGAAAAAGGTGATTGAGAATATCAGCGCCTATCCCGAGGAGCTGATTGCCCTGGTGCTGAAAAACCAGGAAGCCGTGGACTATGTGGCGGACTATCCGGAAAAGCACAGAAAGAATTACGAGATCGATCTGTCGGAGGAGGCCTCCGGCAGCACACTGCCGCTGCTGCTGCAGTGGGATGAGCGGTGGGGATATGAAGAATATGGCAGCGGCCTGATCGGTTGGACGGGCTGCGGCCCCACCTGCATGTCCATGCTGGCGCTGTATTTCACGGGCAATGAGGCCTATGATCCTGCCACGGTGGCCCGCTGGGCCCAGGACAATGGGTATTACAGTGCCGGCAGCGGCACGGCCTGGACCTTTTTTGGCCAGGGAAGCGCCCATTTCGGCCTGCGGGCCGAGGAATTGCCCCTGGTCAAGCAGTATATGATCAACGCGCTGGAAGAGGGCCGCTTTGTGGTTTGCGCCATGGGCCCCGGCGATTTTACGACCAATGGGCACTATATTATTTTGGATGGTTACGACGAGGAAGGCTTCACCGTCAACGATCCCAACAGCCCAATCCGCAGCGGTCAGCATTGGACTTATGAGCAGCTGGAAGGACAGATTTCAAACCTTTGGGCTGTGGGAAAAGCGTAAGCTGGAAGTAATACGCCCGCGGCATCCTGCAAACGCAGGATGCCGCGGGCGTGTGTTTTATGGGAACGGTTACGGGATTCTTACAAGGCCAGTTTCCAGAAAGCTGCACTGTAAGGGGGCAGCTCTGCGCCGCTATCAAAGGAGAGTTCCCGGCCGCTCAGCAGATCCACGGCTCCATCGAACCAGGCGCGGTAGGGCTGCTCGTCGGCGTTAACAGCGACCCAGATACAGGCGTTTTCCGTTCGCCGTTCAAAGATGCACTGGCGGTTGGTCAGCACAACGGATCGGAAACTGCCCCAATTCAAAGCCGCTTCCTGCCGCTTTGCTGCCGCCAGTTTTGCGATCCAATCGGTCAGGTCGTTCCATTCCGGTTCGGAAAGGCAGGGGCGCAGGGCAGGGTCACCCTCGTCCTTGCGGCCCTGCACGCCCCACTCGCTACCGTAATAGATGCAGGGGATACCCGGCATGCCAAAGCACAGGGCATAGATCAAAGGCAGGTGGCGGGGATTTTGCAGGATACTGGCCACCCGGGTCACATCATGGTTGTCCACAAAACTCAGCAGGTGCTTTCCCCGGTACAAGCACCACTGCTCCGGACCGAACTGGCGCAGCAGGGAGTGGTTGATTTCAAACAGGTTCATGCTGTTGAAACTGGAGTGGAGCCCTTTGTAGCATTCATAGTTTGTCACGGAATGGAGCATCTCGTCGTTCATCAGCTGGTTATAGTCGCCGTGCAGCATTTCGCCCAGCAGGAAAAAGTCCGGCTTGAGGGTGCTGCAGAAAGCTCGCAGGCGGCGCAGGAAGTCATGATCCAGGCAATAGGCCACATCCAGCCGCAGCCCGGCGATGTCAAATTCTTCCACCCATGCCCGAATGCTTTCAAAAATATGGGAGATCACGGCCTCATTGCGCAGATTCAGCTTGACCAGATCATAGTTTCCTTCCCAGCCCTCGTACCACAGGCCGTCCTGATAACAGGAGTTGCCGCCCAGATCAATGTGGAACCAGTCCAGATAGGGAGAATGCTCCCGGTGGCGGAGCACATCCTGAAAGGCCCAGAAGCCGCGGCCTACATGGTTGAATACGCCGTCCAGCACCACGCGGATTTCCGCGCTATGCAGGGCGGAGCACACAGCGCGGAAGTCTTCGTTGGTACCCAGGCGGACATCGATTTTGCGGAAATCCCGGGTGTTGTAGCCGTGGGTGTCGGATTCAAACACCGGGGAGAAATAAACGGCGTTGACGCCGAGCTTTTTCAGGTGTTCCGTCCAGGTGAGGACTTTTAGGATGCGGTGTTCCGGTACGCCGTCGTTTTCGTAAGGCGCGCCGCAGAACCCCAGGGGAGAAATTTGGTAGAATACGCTGTCATAGGCCCACATGGTATCGTTCTCCTTGTATTATAGAGTAGTAGTTATTAGAGCCCCTCTCCAAGGGCTGTG
>CALDMR010000005.1 GCA_937915065.1 uncultured Clostridia bacterium | reverse complement strand
TAGCTCCGTTCATTTTCAGCAGTACAAAAATCGCCACGAGCACGCCGAGGATATAGCCTCCGAAATAGCTCCCCTTTTTCATGCGCTCGCCTCCCCGCCGCTGTCCGCCTGTTTCCGGCGACCCCGGTTTCTCATTGAGCGCCGGACGGCTTTCTCCGCCGTCTCCGCGCTGTACGCCGGGCAATAGTTCCCATTCAAGCCGCCCGTCTCCCCGCGCTTGAGCTCGCGGTATATCGTGGCGACCGACACGCCGACCGCCGCCGCAATTACGCTCGGCTTTTCATCGGCGGCGTAGAGACGCTCGATTTTCCGGCGGTCTGCGAGCGTCAGACAATTTCCAGCCATTTTCAACGCCTCCAATCCCATGTGTGGATAAAAAAATATTGCGCTCGAGCTGTGTAGCTCTTACGCAATAAATGATAAACGGCGCGTTTTCCCGGGAAAACCGTGCTTTTGCGTTGTGTTCCGCCGGGAAACAGTCTATAATAAAACTATCTATGCAATCTTTAACTGGGAGGAAACCCTATGAAACTGATGGTTCTCGACGGCAACAGCATCGTTAACCGGGCTTATTACGGTGTGCGCACCATGCTCAAGACCCGCGACGGACTGTATACCAATGCCATTTTCGGCTTTTTGAATATTCTGACAAAACTGTTGGAGGAAGAAACGCCTGAGGCGGTATGTGTTACCTTTGACCTGCATGCGCCCACATTTCGCCACCGGGCATACGAGGACTACAAGGCCGGCCGCCATCCCATGCCCGACGAACTGCGGATGCAGATCCCGGTGCTGAAAGAGGTGCTGGAGCAAATGAATATCCCTCGCTATGAAAAAGAGGGGTATGAGGCGGACGATCTGATCGGCACGATTTCCCGCCGCTGCGAGGCGGAGGGATGGGACTGCGTGATCGTCACCGGCGATAAGGACAGCTTGCAGCTGATCACGGAGCACACCAAGGTCAAGCTGGTGACCACCAGCATGGGCAGCAGTACCAGCCGGGATATGACGCCGGATACATTCTTTGCCGAATACGGTTTCGAGCCCATTCATATGATCGACCTGAAAGCGCTGATGGGAGACGCCTCCGACCACCTGCCCGGCGTGCCCGGCGTGGGGGAAAAAACGGCCATGGCGCTGATTCAGAAGTACCGCAGCATCGACGCAATTTATGAGAAGCTGCCGGATATTGAGGCGAAGCCCGGCGTGATCAAAAAGCTGCAGGCCGGGGAACAGAGCGCCCGGGATACCTACTATCTGGCCACGATCATTACCGATGTGCCGGAGTTTTCCTTTGTGCCGGCGGACAATTTGCGCCGGGAGCCCCAGCCGGGCCTGTACGATCTGTTTTTGCGGCTGGAATTTACCAAGTTGATTGAAAAATTCGGCCTGGCGCCGGCGGTTGAACCTGCGGCGGCGGAGCGCCCCCAGTACAATGTCACCGTGGAGCAGGTGCGGGATCAGGCCAAGGCCGGGGAGCTGCTGGCGCTGTGGCGCGGTGCGGATCATGTGTCGCTGCTGACGCTGCCGGATCTGACGGGGGTGGTGGTGACCTGCCCCACGGGGCCGGAGACCGCTGTTACGGCAGAACTCTTTTTTGACCGCTACGCGGGCGACTGGAACGAATTGCTGAACAGCTTGTTTTCTCGGGAGATTCGCAAAGTATCCCACAATGTGAAGGATTTGATGCGGCTGCTGTTGGAAAACGGGCTGAGTGCCGAGGGATTTGTGTTCGATACGGCACTGGCGGCGTATCTGTTGGACGCCACGGCGGGTAGCTATGACCTGGGGCGGCTCTTTGTCGCATACTGCGGCGCGGAGCTGCCGAAGCCCCTGCATTTGGAGGCCGATGCGTTTTCCATGCTGGGCGACACTGCACAGGCTGAGGCCGCCTTTGACAGTTATGCGGCGGCGGTGGAAGGATTGTACGGGATTCTGTCCCTGGAGCTAGAGCGGGAGAATCTCCACCAGCTGTACTACGAGATCGAACTGCCCCTGTGCCGGGTGCTGGCGGAGATGGAGCGCACCGGCTGCCGGGTGGACGGGGCAGAACTGCGGCGTTTCGGCGAAGATATGGCCGGGCGCATTGCAGAGAAAGAGCAGGCGATTTACGCCGCGGCGGGGCGAACCTTCAACATCAATTCGCCCAAGCAGCTGGGCGAGGTGCTGTTTGAAGACCTTGGCATCCCGCCGGTGAAAAAAACGAAGAGCGGCTATTCCACCAATGCAGAGGTGCTGGAAAAGCTGCGCTGCCAATATCCCATTGTGGAGGATGTGCTGGCCTACCGGCAGTATGCCAAGCTGAAATCCACCTATGCCGATGGACTGCTCAAAGAGATCGCGGCGGATGGGCGCATCCATACGAAGTTCCAGATGACGGCAACAGCCACAGGGCGTTTGTCTTCGGCGGAACCGAATTTGCAGAACATTCCCACCAGAACGGAACTGGGCAGCGAGATCCGCCGGATGTTTGTGCCGGCAGAGGGCTGCGTTTTTGTGGATGCAGATTATTCCCAGATCGAGCTGCGCCTGTTGGCCCATATTTCCGGTGACGAAACCATGCAGGCGGCGTTCTTGTCCGGCGAGGATATCCATGCCACCACGGCGGCCCATGTGTTCGGCGTGCCGCCGGAGGAAGTGACACCCGATATGCGCCGCAGTGCCAAGGCTGTCAATTTCGGCATTGTTTACGGGATCTCTCCCTTTTCACTGTCCCAGGATATCGGGGTGAGCATGGGGGAGGCCAAGGCGTATATGGATGCGTATTTCGGCAAGTACCACGGTGTGAAGGAGTATATGGACAAGATCGTGGCCAGCGCCAGGGAGTCGGGATATGTGGAAACACTGTATCACCGCCGCCGGGCACTGCCGGAATTGAAATCGTCCAATTTTAACCTGCGCTCTTTTGGCGAGCGCGTGGCGCTGAATATGCCCATTCAAGGCACGGCGGCAGATATTATGAAGCTGG
>CALDMR010000004.1 GCA_937915065.1 uncultured Clostridia bacterium | reverse complement strand
GGCGCTGTCAGGTTTACCGCCGCCGGAACCGCCGGCAATGGCGGAGACCTGCTTGATAATATCGCCGGCTTTCACGCCCCGCTTTACAGCCTCCTTGCCGCAGACTGCCAGGAACGTGATCTTTTCACCATTGACGGTAGCCAGCACCGCCACCACATTATCAGCCTTGTCACGGATCATGTCGCCCATCTGGCGCAGCTTGCTCGCATCAGCCTCGGGCACGACAGACGTCAGCACCTTCAGCCCGTCCACTTCGTGGGCGCCGAAGAGGATCCGGTCTGCCTCGCCCACAGCTTCCTTGGCCTTATACTTCTCCACACTATGGCGCAGATCCCGCAGCTCTTCCATGGTCTGCTGCAGTTTTTCGCGCAATTCCACAGGCTTGGTTTTCACCGCAGCTGCTGCCTCAAAGAGCATCTCCTGGGCCCGGTTCATATTTTCCAGGGAGACCAAACCGGTGGTAGCCTCGATACGGCGCACGCCGGAGGCCACGGAGAACTCGCTGTCAATATGGAACACGCCCACTTTTGCAGTGTTGTCCAAATGCGTGCCGCCGCAGAATTCCACGCTGTAACCCTCGCCCATATCCACCACACGGACGGTATCGCCATACTTTTCGCCAAACAACGCGATCGCGCCCCGCTCCTTGGCCTCTTCAATGGGCAGCACGTCGGTATGCACCGCATAGCCCTCCAGCACAGCGCGATTCACTTCATTGGACACAGCAGCCAGTTCTTCCGCCGTCATAGCAGAGAAATGGGTAAAGTCAAACCGCAGGCGGTCAGGTTCCACCAGCGATCCGGCCTGGTGGACATGGTCGCCCAGAACGGTGCGCAGGGCAGCGTCCAGCAGATGGGTCGCGGAGTGGGCCCGCATCACGGCCTTGCGGCGCTGCTCATCGATCTGAGCCCGGACAGTATCACCCAGCTGCAAGGTGCCCTCGGTCATTTTGCCGTAGTGCATATATTTTCCGCCCTTGTTCTTCTGCACATCGGTAACCTGGAAGCGGCAGGGGCGCTCGCCGCCCACAACGATCTCACCGTGGTCGGCCACCTGGCCGCCCATCTCTGCGTAGAAAGGCGTCTGATCCAGTACTACAATGGCCTCCACACCGGGCATCAATTCTTCGGCCTGCTCGTTTTCTACCACCAGAGCCACGACCTTGGCGCCGTCGACAGCGGTGCGGTCGTAGCCTACAAACTCTGTTTCAGGCACGTCTTTGCCGAATTCCACGCCGGCCCAACCCAGGTCGCCCAGGGCTTCACGGGCTTTGCGGGCGCGCTCTTTCTGCTCCAGCATCAGCCGATCAAAGGCATCCTTGTCCACTTGCATGCCCTCTTCTTCCACCATTTCGATCGTCAAATCAATGGGGAAGCCATAAGTGTCGTACAATTTGAAGGCATCAGCGCCGGAAAATACGGTTTCACCCTTCTCCTTGTGGCCGGCCAGCATTTCGTCGTAAATCTTCATGCCGCCGTCGATGGTTTTTGCGAAGTTCTCTTCCTCCACACGAATCACCCGGGTAATATAGCTCTGGCGCTCGCGCAGTTCAGGATAATGGCCCTCGTTTTCATGGATCACCGTATCGCACACCTGATACAGGAAGGGCTCATTCACACCCAGGAGCTTGCCATGGCGGGCAGCCCGGCGCAGCAGGCGGCGGAGCACATAACCGCGCCCCTCGTTGGAAGGCAGCACGCCGTCACAAATCATAAAGGCGGCGGAGCGGATGTGATCGGTGATCACCCGCAGGGACACGTCTGTTCTGGCGCTTTCACCATAATGGGCGCCGGTGATCTCGGACACCTTATTGGTAATATTCATCACGGTGTCCACATCGAACAGGGAGTCCACATCCTGGCAAACCACGGCCAGGCGCTCCAGGCCCATACCGGTGTCGATGTTCTTCTGCTTCAATTCGGTATAGTGGTTCTCCCCGTCATTATCAAACTGAGAAAACACCACATTCCAAACTTCCATATAACGGTCGCACTCGCATCCCACAGTGCATCCGGGTTTGCCGCAGCCGTATTTCTCGCCCCGGTCATAGTAAATCTCAGAGCAGGGGCCGCAGGGGCCGGAGCCATGCTCCCAGAAGTTATCCTCTTTGCCAAACTTGAAGATACGATCAGCAGGAATGCCGATCTCCTCGTTCCAGATGCGGAAGGCCTCATCATCGGCAGGCGTTGTTTCATTCC
>CALDMR010000003.1 GCA_937915065.1 uncultured Clostridia bacterium | reverse complement strand
TCGACAGGCGCTGGCCGATCAATTTATTAAAAAGCAGAGATTTGCCCACATTGGGCCGTCCTACGATTGCAACAACGGGCTTTGCCATATTGCATCTCTCCCTTCTCAGTATTCCAATTCAAAAATCACATCCACCAGGGAAAAGCCGTCGCCCTCTGTGACCACAACCGGCACACCCAGGGCCGCCTCCACATCGCTGACGCGATAGTCGTCCAAAAATACATCGCCGCCGTGGCGGAGCATATTGGCAGGGATCAGCAGCCGCTGCCCCAAGGGCTTATCCCGCAGCTGCTCCATCAGATCCGTGGCCGTAACCAGGCCTGCCACATCAATAGTCGTGCCGAAAAAGTTGTTTTTCACGGCGTAAACCGTACCGTCCACCGCCGGGCAGCGTTCTTTCGCCTTTTCCACCAAAGCGCGGATAAAGGGCGCCGCCAAACAGCCCGTTCCGATGGCAAAGGGCCGGCAGGGCGTGTCCGGTTCCAGCTGCTCCAACGCGCTTAAAAACTCGTTTTCCATGGAGCGGAGCATCCCCACGCCATTTTCCAACTGGATATATCCCTCGTAATACTCTTCCTCCGGCAAAGGACGCCCCGCTTTGATGAACAGTTCGTCAGCGCAGAAGAACAGCCGCGTACCAAATCGTTCCAGGCACTGTTCTCCAAAGGGCAGCACACGATCCAAAATCTCATTGGCAATCTTTTGATCCACCACAGGCATCTTATACAGGCCCTTGCGGTATTTTGTGATCCCCACCGGGACAACCGCACAGCTGGCCACCCCCAGATCCGCCAGATCCTGCATGGTACGGGAAAGCTGCTCGCCGTCGTTAAGTCCCGGGCAAACCACAATCTGGCAATTCATCACGATCCCAGCCGCAGCAAAAGCCTTCATGTAATCCAGGCCTGCAGCGGCCGCCTTGTTGCCCAGCAGGATGCTGCGCAGCTTCGGATCCGTGGCATGAACGGAAATATTGATGGGGCTGATCCGCAGATCGATGATGCGCTGGGCCTCCCGTTCGCTCAGGTTTGTCAGCGTAGTATAGTTGCCCATCAAAAAGGACAGGCGGGCGGCGTCGTCCTTGAAATACAGGGTTTCGCGCATATCCGGCGGCATCTGATCCACAAAGCAGAACAGGCAGTGGTTTGAACAGCAGCGCTCTTCGTCCATCAGGTAGGTTTCAAAATTGAGGCCGACATCCTCGCCTTCCTCCTTGCGGATCTTCACCGTATGCCGCCGGCCATTCTCTGTCTCCAACACCAGCGTCAGTTTGGGGTCATAGGCGTAAAACCGATAATCCAGCACATCCGCAATTTCTTTCCCATTGATGGAAATCAGCGTTTCTCCCACCCGCAGCCGGGCCCGCGCCGCAGGAGAATGCGGATCGATCGACACAATTTTTCCGGACATATACGCCCACCCTTCCCTTGTCACATACAGACCAGTATAGCAGTAGTATATACAGTTTCACTGCGCTGCGCAATGCAAAAACAAAGAGGGGAAGAAATTTTCTTCCCCTCTGCATGTTCACAAAGCAAACTTACTTTTCAGCGTCAGCCAGGACGGCCTTGACCTGACGGCCATTGTAGTAACCGCACTCAGGGCACATTCTGTGAGGCATATGCAGTGCGCCGCACTTGGGGCACTTGACCAGTGCAGGAGCGCTCAGCTTCCAATTGGAACCGCGTCTTTTGTCGCGTCTTGCTTTGGATACTTTTCTCTTAGGTACTGCCATTTTCGTGACACCTCCTTGGTAAGAAACTGCATGGAGCAGTGTATTTTTTCATTTAGTCTTGGTGCTCGTCCTGCTGCAGCAGCTGGGCCAAAACCGCCAGCCGCGGGTCAACTTCCTTCCTGCACCCGCACGGTCCGAGATTCAGATCCGCGCCGCAGGTAGGACAAAGGCCCTTGCAGTCCTCCGAGCAAAGGAATTTGCTGTCCATTCCAAGGATAAACGCCGTGCGGGCCACTTCCTCCGCATCTACCGCGCCGTCCTGCAGCAGAATGATCTCATCGTCTGCCTCTTCCTCGTTGGCCAGTTCCTGAGCAAGCAAATGCTCGAACGGAACGGTTTTCGGAAGCAGCAGCGCCTTTCCGCAGCGGTCGCAGAATACATGAAGCGTTGTTTCGGCCGCGCCCTTCATCACCAGCACGCCTGCCATATTACGGACAGTCCCCGTCACCACAACGGGCTCCGCAACTGGGCAATACCCACCGAATTCCACAGAAGAAAGATCCATCGAGAACTGGAAACTTATCTTTTCTCCGGGAGTATTGATAATTTTACGAACTGATAAGAGCATAACACACCTCGCAATGGTACGGGTAGTATTATAGTGGAGCGCAGCGAAAATGTCAAATCTTTTTTCGCAGTTTTTGCAGATTTTTTCCAAGGTTCCGTTTTCAAAAGGATTTCCGGCGGAATTTTTGCGATTTGGGGATAGGATTTCCGCCGCGCCTATGCTATACTTTATTTATTATGGAAAATATGCAGCAATACGGAGGGTGCGCGCTTGAAAGAGTTGAACATTGGAAAAAATGATGCCGGGCAGCGGCTGGATCGGTTCGTGGCCAAGGCGGTGCCCCTGCTCCCCCCTTCCCTGCTTCAGAAATATATCCGCCTCAAGCGGATCAAAGTCAACGGCAAGGGAAGCAAGCGCGACGTGCGCCTTCAGGAAGGCGATATACTGCAATTATATATCAACGACGAGTTCTTTGACAAGCCCAGTGCAGAAAACGCCTTTTTGACCATCGCCAATCCCTGTGTCGACATCGTATATGAAGACGAGCAGCTCCTGTTGGTCAATAAGCGGCCGGGCCAGGTGGTTCACGCCGATGAAAGCGACAGCGCCAACACCCTGATCAACCATATCCAGGCCTACCTGTATCAAAAGCGCGCCTGGAATCCCCGTTGGGAAAATGCATTCGCGCCCGCTTTGTGCAACCGGATCGACCGCAACACCGGGGGCATGGTCATCGCCGCCAAAACCGCAGAGGCTCTGCGCATTCTGAACGAAAAGATCCGCGACCGCGAGATCACCAAGCGCTATCTCTGCATCACCGTGGGCCGCCCCACGCCCCCGGTGGGGAAATTACAGGGTTATCTGTTCAAGGACGAGGTGAAAAAGCAGGTGTTTGTGCGCCATGCTCCCGCCCCCGGCGCCAAAACGGCTGTTACCTATTATAAAACACTGGCAAGCCGCGGCGAGCTGAGTTTGGTGGAATGCGAACTGCTCACCGGACGCACTCACCAGATCCGCGCCCAGTTCGCAGATCTCGGCCATCCCCTGCTGGGCGACGGAAAATACGGCCGCGGTGAAGTTAACCGGAAATACGGCATGCAAAAACAAGCGCTGTATTCTTATAAGTTGACCTTTGACTTTCCCACGGATGCCGGAATTCTGAACTATTTGCGCGGAAAAACCTTTGAAGTGGAAAACATCCCCTTTTGCGAGGACTATTTTCCCGATTATCATTGACTTTTCTTTCTTTATCTTTTATGATGTGTTTCGATTTGTTTCGGCACGGGCCGAATATTGTTTTTCTTTCAGAAAGGTGGGAATGTTACGTATATAGACAATTATTTTAATCATGCGCAACACTTTCAGTAACATTATTAAAGAAACGGGGGAGGATAAATGTCCAAAGAGTTGATTCGCCTTGTAAATTGCTGCATGGCGTTTGACGACGAGCTTGTTCTCGATAACTTGAATTTGACAATTGATGATCGTGAATTCCTGACGCTGCTGGGTTCCAGCGGATGCGGAAAAACCACCACATTGCGCATTATCGGCGGTTTTCTGACACCTACATCCGGCCAGGTATACTTCGACGGCGCAGAAATCACAAATGTACCGCCCCATAGGCGACAGATAAACACGGTGTTTCAGAAATACGCCTTATTCCCGCATCTCGACGTATACGAAAACATCGCGTTTGGTCTACGTATTTCTAAAACGCCCCAGGCCGAGATTGACCGCCGCGTGACAGAAATGCTGGACATCGTCAGCTTACGGGGCTTTGAACATCGTAAAACCAACGCCTTGTCCGGCGGCCAGCAGCAGCGCGTAGCCATTGCCCGCGCCCTGGTCAACCGCCCCAAGGTGCTGCTGCTCGACGAACCTTTGGGCGCCCTGGATCTGCGGCTGCGCAAGGATATGCAGAACGAACTCAAGCGCATCCAGCAGCAAACGGGGATCACCTTTATCTATGTGACCCACGATCAGGAAGAGGCTCTGGCCATGTCCGACACCGTTGTCGTCATGGACAAGGGCCACATCCAGCAGATCGGCACCCCCGAAGATATATATAACGAACCCCAAAACGCTTTTGTTGCCGATTTCATCGGCGAATCGAATATTCTCGACGGCTGCATGCACGAAGACTTTGTCGTGGAGTTTCTCGGCAGCAAGTTCCGCTGCGTGGACAAGGGCTTTGCCCACCGCGAAAGTGTGGACGTGGTCATCCGCCCGGAAGACATTGATATTGTCTCCCCCGCCGAAGGCAGCCTGAGCGGAACGATCACTTCAATCACCTTCAAAGGAATTTATTATGATATCATTGTGGACATCAAGGGCTTCAAGTGGCTGATTCAGACCACAGACTTCCATCCCCTTGGTTCCAACATCGGCATCGTGATCCCGCCCGACGACATCCATGTGATGCATAAGAGCATCTATTCCGACCAGGTGGGTGACTACAGCTCCTACAGCGACGAATACGAAGAGATCAACGATCCTCACTTCGCCGAAGAAGAAGCGGGCGAGGAGGCGAGCGAGGATGAATTCTAAGCTGTTTTCCCGGCTGGCCGCCGTTCCTTACATTATCTGGATGGCCATTTTTGTCATTGTGCCGCTGTTTTTCATTGTAGGCTATGCCTTTACCAACGCCGAAGGTGCGTTGACGCTGGAAAACTTTTCCGGATTGGGTGTCTATGCCTCTGTGTTCAAGAATTCTTTTCTGCAGGCCGCCATTGCCACCATTGTGTGTCTGCTGATCGGTTATCCCTTCGCATATATTTTGACCCATGAGCCGCCGGCAGTGCAGAAAATCGCAGTTTTGCTGATCATGCTGCCCATGTGGATGAACTTCCTTCTGCGCACCTACGCCTGGATGTCCATTCTGGAAAACAACGGTTTTTTGAATCAGTTTTTCAACGCCATCGGGCTCATCGACCTGCTGAACAACACGGGCATTCTGACCACCAACTATATCCCCATGATCAACACCAGCTTTGCCGTGGTGCTGGGTATGATTTATAACTACCTGCCCTTTATGATCCTGCCGATCTACACCGTGATGAGCGGGATTGACCGCCGCTTCATCGAAGCGGCCCAGGATCTGGGCGCCAACCGGATGCAGGTATTCCGCCGGCTGATCCTTCCGTTGTCCCTGCCCGGCGTGCTTTCCGGCGTGATGATGGTCTTCATCCCCTCAGTCAGCACCTTTGCAATCTCCCGCCTGCTGGGCGGCGGCCTGCACTGGCTGTTGGGCGATGTGATCGACATGCAGTTCCTCGGCGGCACCTATAACCCCCATCTGGGCAGCGCGATTTCTTTGATCATGATGATCGTTGTGCTGATCTGTATGGGGATCATGAACCGTTTCGGCGACGGTGAAGATGAGGCGGTGCTGCTATGAACAGAAGACTCGGAATCCCCAGAATTTATAATATTCTGATTTATATTTTCCTGTATGCGCCGATTTTGGTTTTGATCATTTTTTCTTTTAATGATTCTAAAAACCGCGTGGTATGGTCTGGGTTTACGTTGCATTGGTATGCAGATCTGCTTCAGAATGAAGCCATTATCAACGCCTTCGGCGTTACCCTGGGCGTTGCTCTGCTGGCCGCCATCATTTCCACTGTGTTCGGCACTCTGGCAGCCATCGGTTTCTTCTCTATGAAGCGCCGTCCCCGCTCCATTCTGATGGGTGTGAATAATATTCCCCTGACCAATGCCGACATCATCACCGGCGTTTCGCTGATGCTGCTGTTTGTCTTTTCCGCCCAGATACTCAACGACCTGATCTATTGGGTGGGCGACCAATTCGGCGTGTGGCTCCCGGTCAACTTTCAATTAGGTTTTATAACGCTGCTGCTGGCCCACATCACCTTTGATATTCCCTATGTGATCCTGTCCGTTATGCCGTGCCTGCGGCAGTTGGACAAAAACCTGTCGGAAGCGGCCCAGGATCTGGGCGCCACGCCCATGCAGGCCTTTACCAAGGTGGTTCTGCCCCAGCTGCGCCCCGGCATCGTAAACGGCGCTATTATCGCCTTCACCATGTCTGTGGACGATTTCGTGATTTCCTATTTCACTGCCGGTGCCTATGTGTCAAACCTGTCCATGGAGAAGTTTTCATCTTCTCTTACTGAGGCATCATTAC
>CALDMR010000002.1 GCA_937915065.1 uncultured Clostridia bacterium | reverse complement strand
CGGTACTGCCCTGCTGCAAGTTTGGCGTTTAGAAACAGGAAAGCAGAAGATTCTGTGCACAGGATTTTCTTTTGTGATACAATATTTTCAGCAAAAATCACAGGATGCAGAAGACGGGCTTGGCGTCATAACAAAAGGCAATGACATCCCATCCATTTTGAATGATACGCTGGCCTGCAAAGACTTCACAAGGCCGGAGGCAGAGGGTATAATCAAAAGAAAAGCGAACGGGAGATGAGGGACGATGGAAAAGATTCCAATCCTTTCGGTGGCGGCCTATTCCGGCACGGGAAAAACGACTCTGCTGGAACAGTTGATTCCGGTGCTGAAAAGGCGGGGGCTGCGTTTGTGTGTCATGAAACACGATGCGCATGAGTTTGAAGCGGATCGGGAGGGGAAGGACAGCTGGCGTATGACTCAGGCCGGGGCGGATGTGACCATTGTGACCAATGGAAGTCATGCGGCGGTGTTTGAGAACCGTCCGATTTCTGATGCAGAATTGCTTTCCCGCGTCCAGGATGTGGATTTGATTTTAACTGAAGGGTACAAGCACGGCCCCTGGAAAAAGATCGCGCTGTACCGCCGGGCCCTGGGCAAGCCCTTTCCGTGCCCCTTGGAGGAATGTGTGGCGGTGGTGACAGATGTGCCGCTGGACACTGCCGTGCCTTGTTTCGGCTTTGAAGAGGTGGAGGCGTTGGCAGAGTTGATCGTAAAGGAGATAAAAGCATGACACTTGTGAAAACAGAAGAGGCGGTAGGCCATGTGCTCTGCCATGATATGACGCAGATCATTCCCGGCGTCAGTAAAGATGCGCGGTTCCGAAAGGGGCATATTGTCACGGAAGAGGATATTCCGGTGCTGCTGAGCATGGGTAAGCAGCACTTGTATGTGTGGGAAAAAACGGAGGGCATACTCCACGAGGATGAGGCGGCAGAGATCCTGTTTTCCATCTGCCACGGTGAAAATACCTGCAAAAAGGCGGCGCAGAAAGAAGGGAAAATTGAACTGCTGGCCGCCTGCGACGGCCTGTTTCGCATCAACCGTGAAAAGCTGCTGGCGGTCAATGCTTTGGGCGAAATGATGATTGCCACGCGGGGCGGAGAGGTTGCCGTAAAGAAGGGGGACTTGCTGGCAGCTACCCGCATCATTCCGCTGGTAATCGAAGCGGAAAAGATGGAGGCAGCCCGCCGGGCGGCGGGGGAAGAGCCGCTCTTGTCCGTGCTGCCCTTTGGCCGCAAAAAAGTGGGCATCATCACCACCGGCAGCGAGGTGTTTACGGGCCGGATCCAGGATGCCTTTGGCCCCGCTGTCCGGGCCAAACTGGCGCGATATGACGCGGAGGGGCTGGGACAGACGATGGATCCCGATGATACTACGCCGACCGCTATTCAGGCAAGCGGAGCAGAGATTATTTCCTACGGCGCGCCAGTGTTGCCGGGAGCCATGTTTTTGCTGGCCTATCGGGGCGAAGTGCCCATTATGGGGTTGCCCGGCTGCGTGATGTATGCGAAGCAGACTGTGTTTGACCTGGTGCTGCCCCGGGTCATGGCCGGGGAAAAGCTGTCCCGGGCAGATCTGGCCCAATACGGCGAGGGTGGACTGTGCCTGAATTGCCCTGTCTGTACATTTCCCAACTGTGGTTTTGGAAAGTGAGGCGGCGGACATGGCAGAACAGAAGCTGAATCATTTTGATGAGCGGGGCAATGCTGTGATGGTGGATGTGACGGATAAAGCGGAGACAGAGCGGACAGCCGTGGCCCGGGGAACCATCCGGGTGACCCGGGAGATTTTTGACGCCATTGCCGCGGGTACCGTAAAAAAGGGCGATGTGCTGGGCGCTGCCCGTATCGCCGGGATTATGGCGACCAAACAGACGCCCCACCTGATTCCGATGTGCCATCCGCTGCTGCTGACCAAGGCTGCTGTGGACTTTGAACTCCATGAGGATACTCTGTCGGTGGATGCGGTTTGTACCGTAAAGCTGAAAGGGCAGACCGGGGTGGAAATGGAGGCGCTCACCGGGGTAACGGTGGCATTGCTGACCATTTATGATATGTGCAAGGCGCTGAGTAAAACCATGGAGATCGGCGGCATTCATCTGGAAATGAAGTCCGGCGGAAAAAGCGGAACCTATCTCCGGGAGGAGGAAGAGAGATGAAATATCGCGTAGGTATTCTAACGCTGAGCGACAAAGGCGCCCGGGGGGAGCGGGAGGATCTGAGCGGGCCTGCTGCCGCGGCGCTGGTGACGGCGGCAGGGTATCAAGTGGTGTATCAGCACCTGATGAGCGATGAACTGGAACCCATGAAAGCGGAACTAGCCCGTCTCTGTGATGAAAATATCTGCGATCTGCTGCTGACCACTGGCGGCACGGGATTTTCGCCGCGGGATGTGACGCCCGAGGCGACTTTGGCCGTGGCGGAGCGCCGGGCTCCCGGCATTGCGGAGGCTATGCGCTGGTATTCGCTGCAGGTCACGCCTCGCGGGATGCTGAGCCGGGGGGAAAGCGTTTTGCGGGGGCGAACGCTGATTGTGAATCTGCCCGGCTCTGTGAAAGCGGTGGAAGAGAACCTTTCTTATATTTTGCCGCACCTATCCCACGGCCTGGGAATTTTAACCGGCCGGGAGGGAGAATGCGGCGGCCACCATCACCACGAAAGGGAGGAAGTCTGATGGAACGCTATCCGATCCTGCTGCCGCTGGAGGAGGCCCGGGCGCTGATCCTGGCCCGCTGCGCTGCTTTGGGCGGGGAAACTGTGCCTCTGGAAGAGGCTGACGGCCGCGTGCTGGCAGAAGATGTGACGGCACCGGAAAGTATGCCGCCCTTTGACCGCTCGCCCTACGATGGGTATGCTCTGCGGGCGGAAGATACCCGGGGAGCATCACGGGAGCATGGGGTGACGCTGCGCATTGTAGAAGAAGTGCCGGCCGGTCATGCGCCGGAGAGATCTGTGGGAGCGGGGGAAGCTGCTAAGATTCTCACGGGAGCTCCCATTCCGGCAGGGGCCGATGCGGTGGTCAAATTTGAGGACACATCCTTTACTGCCGAGCAGGTGACACTGTTTGCGCCCTGTCAAAAGGGAGCAAATATCGTTCCCGCCGGAGAAGATATCCGGCAAGGCGAAAAAGTGATGACGCGGGGGACTGTGCTGGACGGGGCCCTGTTGGGAATTTTGGCGGGACTGGGGTTCGATCGGGTTTCTGTAGCGCGCAAGCCTCGGGTGGATCTGATTTCCACCGGGGATGAGTTGGTGGAAACCGGGGCTGCACTGACGCCGGGCAAGATCCGCAACAGCAGTGTGTATACCCTGGCTTCTTATGCGGAGCATTGCGGCGCCCGGGTTCACTGTGCCGGGATTGTGCCCGATCAGGCAAAGGCCATTGCCGATGCCATTGATGCCGCTGCAGGGCGCGCTGATGTGGTGCTGACCACCGGCGGCGTTTCTGTGGGGGATTATGATATGCTGCGCCGGGCGTTGGAACGATTGGGAGCAGAGATCCTTTTTTGGAAGGTGCGGATCAAACCCGGCTCTGCCTTTGTGGCAGCTGTGTACCGGGATGCGCTGATCCTGTGTTTGTCGGGCAATCCCTCGGCGGCGGCAGTTTCCTTTTTCCTGCTGGGCATTCCTGCCCTGCGGGTTTTGGAGGGGCGCAGTGATCCGGAGTTGCCCCGTATCCGGGTTCGTCTGGCGCGCCCGTTTCGGAAAAACAGTCCCAACCGCCGCTTTTTGCCGGGGAGACTGTTGGTGAAGGACGGTTTTGCTTATTTGGAGCAGGCAGAGCGGCAGGGGAACGGAATGCTGCATCCCCTTCAGGGCTGCACACTGTTGGGTGAGATCCCTGCCGGCAGTCCGCCCTTGGAGGCAGGATCATGGGTACCTATCTTTTAGCATTGGATCAGGGCACCACCAGCTCCCGGGCAATTTTATTTGATGCCGGGCAAAATATCATTGCAGTGGCCCAAAAGGAATTTGCGCAGATCTATCCCCACCAGGGTTGGGTGGAACACGACGCTATGGAAATCTGGTCGTCCCAATATGCGGTAATGATGGAAGTTTTGGCCAAAGCGGATATCTCCGCCGCGGAGATTGCTGCTATCGGCATCACCAACCAGCGGGAAACCACGATCCTGTGGGATGCAGAAACGGGCCGCCCTATCTACAACGCCATTGTCTGGCAGTGCCGCCGGACGGCCGATCGGGTGGATACGCTGCTGACCCAGGGGTACGGAGACCATATCCGCAGCGCCACCGGACTGGTGCCGGACGCCTATTTTTCCGCCACCAAGATTCAGTGGATTCTGGATCATGTGGAGGGCGCCCGGGAAAAGGCAAAACAGGGAAAAATCCTGTTTGGTACGGTGGATACTTGGCTGCTGTGGAAGCTGACCGGCGGGCAGGTTCATGT
>CALDMR010000001.1 GCA_937915065.1 uncultured Clostridia bacterium | reverse complement strand
CCAGCCGCAGCTGCCGCTCCACCTGCAGGGGATCTTTGGAACCGTCTGTCAGGCCCAACCGGCCTGTGATGCGGATGCAGTGGGTGTCGCACACATAGGCAGGCTGCTTATAAATGTCGCCCAGAATCAAGTTGGCGGTTTTGCGTCCGATCCCGGGCAGACTGGTCAACTCCTCCATGATGCCGGGCACCTTGCCGTCGAATTTCTCCAGCAGCATTTGGGCGCAGGCCACCAGATCCCGGGATTTTCCATTGTAAAAGCCGCAGGAATGGATGTATTCCCCCACCGTTGCCGGATCGGCGGCGGCGAAGGCCTCCAGGGTGGGGAAGGCGGCAAACAGCGCCGGGGTGACCTTATTTACCCGTTCGTCGGTGCATTGGGCGGACAGGCGCACGGCAAAAAGCAGCTCGTAGTCTTTTTCATATTGCAGCGAGCAGAGGGCGTCGGGATACAGTGTTTTCAAATGATCGATAATCCGCAAAACGGTGCTTTTTCGTTTCATGGTTCAGGCATCCTTTCTCCAAAGGTTCTTTTTGGATAGCATACTACAAAATCCGTCAAATTGCGAGGGGAAAAGAGGATGCAAACAGGAAAAAAGTGTGATACAATAGCAACTACTTATGTTAAGAAAGGAGCGAGCGCCATGGAACGACCGCTGGCGGACGAGATTCGCCCTAAAAATCTGGATGAAGTGGTGGGACAGAGGCATCTGCTGGGGCAGGGAGGCATGCTCCGCCGCATCATCGAAAGCGGAACGGCTGCCAATATGATTTTTTACGGACCGCCGGGCACCGGGAAAACAACCATTGCCAACCTGATTGCGGCCCGGTCCCAGAAGCAGTTGTATAAATTCTGGCCAATGTGGGCACCATTCTGGCCCCCGGCGGTATTCTGCTGTATTTGGATGAGATCCAGTATTTCAATAAAAAGCAGCAGCAAACACTGCTGGAATTTATGGAAAATGGTTCGGTGACGCTGATTGCTTCTACCACAGAGAACCCTTATTTCTATGTTTATTCCGCATTGCTCAGCCGCAGCACCGTGTTTGAGTTCAAGCCGGTGCCGCCGGGGGAGCTGCTGCCGGCTCTGCGCCGGGCGGCGGGAATCCTTGAGCAGCGCTTGGGTCTAACGATAGACTGCGGCGATGCAGTGCTGCAAAAAATCGCCTATGCCTGCGGCGGCGATGTGCGCAAAGGCGTTTCGGCGCTGGAATTGCTCTGCCGCGCCGGCGTGCCGGAGGACGGGGTGCTGACAGTTCGGGAGGAAGATGTGGAACAGGTTTCCCAGCGCAGCGCCATGCGCTACGATCGGGACGGGGACGATCATTATGATCTGCTTTCTGCGCTGCAGAAGTCTATCCGCGGATCGGATCCTAATGCGGCGGTATATTATTTGGCCCGTTTATTGGAAGCGGGGGATTTGCTGTCGCCCTGCCGCCGCCTTTTGGTGATTGCGGCGGAAGATGTGGGCCTGGCCTATCCCCAGGCCATCGCCATCGTAAAAGCCTGTGTGGATGCGGCATTGCAGATCGGCTTGCCGGAAGCGCGCCTGCCTTTGGCCGAGGCCGCCATCCTGCTGGCTACAGCGCCGAAGTCCAATTCAGCCCACAATGCCATTATTGCTGCCATGGAGGATGTGCGCCGGGGGAAGATGGGGGATGTGCCCCGGCATCTGCAAAATGTGCATGCCGATTCCACCGGGGCAGAGCGGGGGCCCGGCTACCGATACCCCCATGATTTTCCGAACCATTATGTGCCGCAGCAGTATCTGCCGGATGCTTTGGTGGGTACGCAGTATTATGAATACGGCGAAAACAAAACTGAGCAGGCGGCAAAAAAATATTGGGATACCATTCAGCGCATGCGCTGATCACGGGGCGTGATAATTCCAGCTCAGGATATTACCGCTTTGGCGGAAATAGTGCAGGGGAGCTCTCTGGCTGCAGCTGCCCAGCACGGAGATGACGTGCAGCTTGATCTTATGTTTTTCCGGCAGCAGGGCCTTGATCAGCACGGCTACTTCATCACCGTCGTGCAGAGCTTCATCGGGTTCGGCCAGACCTGTCAGATTGGGAGCCAACTCCACAAATACCCCGTAGCTTTTCACGCCGCGAACTACGCCCACTACCGTATCCCCGGCGTTGAAGAGGGCTGCGTTTTCCTGCCAGGTGCCCAACAGCTCTTTGTGGGTCAGCAAAAAGCGGCTCTGAGAGCGATCGATGCTTTGTATGGCAGCGAAGATCTGCTGGCGGGGGACAAACCGTTCCCGGGGATGGCGGATGCGGGACACGGAAATCTGCCGGATGGGCAGCAGGGCAATAACACCGCAGCCAATATCGGCAAAGGCCCCCATGGGGGACATGGATGTGATGACTGCCGGAATGATGTCGCCTTCTGATAAGGTGTCCAGCAGATAAGCAAGGGCCTGCTCCTGTATCGGGCGGCGCTGTAATGTCAGTACCATGCCGCCGTCTGCACCCGCCGCGATGCCGGAGAGGGTACAGCAGACGGATTTGCCTACCAGGGATAGAACGGCGATTTCTTTTCCGGCGCCGCTGATGCGGCTGCTGACTGCATCCTCCCGCCGGATCACTGCAGGGAATCCGGCCAGGGTTCCATGCAGATCGTGGCGGCTGTCACAGCGCTCGGCGCACATTTCCAGGGGCGTTCCGTCCCGGATGGCGCTGCGGATCTCATTTAAGCCTTGCAGTGCCGCGGCATTGTCATGGTAGTTTTGGTTCATTCCTTCGGGAAGATACGGGCGATTCATCAAACAACTCAGCCTCCTGTCTGCCGCTTTCCAAGGCGAGCCGGGAAAACAGCGATATGATTACTCTATGCGCCTTATGGCGCAGAATTGAATTTCAGAAGGTGAAAAACATGGATCTGCGTTTGAATGATCGGGTGGAACTGAAAAAACAACACCCTTGCGGCAATAAGATTTTTATCATCACCCGGGTGGGAATGGATATTAAGTGGCGCTGCGAGGAGTGCGGCCGGGAGGTCATGCTGCCCCGCAGCAAGGCAGAAAAAAGCATTAAACGGATTTTGGAAGGAGGGGGCAGGGATGAGACCGTTTTGGAGCCGCCGTCTGGCGGAGATTAAGCCCTATGTGCCCGGAGAACAGCCGAGAGACGGTGTGTATATTAAACTGAATACCAATGAAAATCCTTATCCGCCGTCTCCGGCCGTGCTCCACGCGATCGCTGCGGCGGCGGATGGGGGCCTGCGGCTGTATCCGGATCCCGAATGCAGGGAAGTGCGTGCTGCTATTGCGGGGTACTACGGATTGAATGCAGAGCAGATATTTGTAGGAAACGGATCGGATGAAGTGCTGGCCATGGCGTTCCTGGCTTTTTTCTCGCCGGAGGACAAGATTGCCTTCCCCGCCATTAGTTACAGTTTTTACCCCGTTTACGCCGATCTTTTTTCCATTCCCTATGACGCCGTGGCCCTGCGGGAGGATTATACGCTGGATCTTTCCGCCTTTGATGGAGCCTATCAGGGAGTGGTCTTTGCCAACCCCAATGCACCCACAGGAATTGCCTTGCCCTTGGAACAGGTGGAGGCGCTGCTTCAGAAACATTCAGACCGGCTGATCATTGTGGATGAGGCCTATGTGGATTTTGGCGCGGAGAGTGCTGCTGCGCTGATTGATACATACCCCAATCTGTTGGTAATCCAGACCTTTTCAAAGTCCCGCTCTCTGGCGGGCTTGCGGGTGGGGTTCGCCCTGGGGCAGGAGAATCTGATTCAGGCGCTGGATGCCGTGAAAAATTCCTTTAATTCCTACACGGTGGATCGGTTGGCCCAGGCGGGCGCTGTGGCCGCTATGGAGGATCGGGCGTATTTTGAGCAGACACGCCGGCAGATTATGGCTACCCGGGAACGAAGCGTGCGGGCGTTGGAGCATCTCGGATTTTCTGTGCTCCCATCCCAAACAAATTTCCTGTTTGCCACGCACCCTGAGCGGGAGGCTGCCTCGCTGTTTGCTGCACTGCGGGCGCGGAAAATTCTGGTGCGTTATTTTTCGGGGCCGCTGTTGGATCGTTTCCTGCGCATTACCGTGGGTACTGACGATGAGATGGATGCTCTTGTGGCCGCTCTGGAGGAGATCCTGGCAGAGCATACCGGCGACTGACCGGCGCCCGAGATGTTTAGTGATTTCGGGCTTCAAAAGTAAAAATAACGATGATCAAGGGGACGGCCATGGGCCGTCCCCTTTTGCGACTGTTTTTCAGCTTGAATCACGGTATACTGGTGAACGGTGATGGAAGTGGTGATTTATTTAGACAGTGTGTTTGCGCTGAACAGCCTGCTTGACGGACTGCTGCTGTATTTTACAGGCTATCTGGCGGGGGTGGAGAGGAAGGCTGGCCGTGTTCTGGCGGCGGCGCTGTTGGGCGGGATCTATGCATCGGCAGTTTTTATTCCGTCCCTGGCGGTGTTGGGTACGCTGCCGGGAAAAGTGCTGTGCGGTGTGGCGTTAGTGGGAGTGTCCTTTGGCTGCGGAGAGCGTTTCCGACGGTTGTGTTTCGTGTTTTTTGCATTATCTTGCCTGTTGGCAGGGGCGGTGCTGGGATGCGGTTTTCTGCTGAGAACGGAGTTGTATTGCCGGGGAGCGTATTTGCTGCCGGTGCGTTTGCCGCTGCTGTTTGGCGCTGCGGGGGCATGCTTTGCTGCGCTGTATATATTTTCCCGGGGCAGTCTGCGCCACCGGGTAGATGGCACATTGACCGATGCGGTTTGTGAAATTTCGGGACAGCCGGTGCATCTGCGGGTGCTGCGCGATACCGGAAATACCCTGTGCGACGGGGTGACCGGAGCGCCGGTGTTAGTGGCAGAGGCTGCATATCTGGCAAAGCTGTGGCCGGATTCTGTGCGTTCTCACTTGGCTCCGGATGCACTGCTGCACCCGGAGCAGGTGCTGGAGGTTTTAGCGGAGAAGGGCGGGGAAGATTGCCCGCCCCTGCGTCTGTTGGCCTATCGCAGCGTAGGTACGGCATCGGGCTTGCTGCTGGCCTGTACGGCGGAAAATGCCCGGATCGGCGCTTACTGTGTGCCCCGACTCACAGTGGCTCTGTCGCCCACGCCGGTTTCAGAACAAAAGGAATATGAAGCGCTATGGGGAGGTCCTGTAAAATGATACATAAGCTGATTGGCCGATGGAAAAAGAAGATTCAAGGGGTGCTCTGCCGCTTGATCCGCCTGGAAAGACCGGGAAAAATCATGTATATTGGCGGAGCAGATCCCCTGCCGCCGCCTCTGCCGCGGGAAGAGGAAGCAGCGCTGCTGCGCCGTTTGGACGAAGGGGATCAGGAAGTAAAAGGCACGCTGATCGAGCATAACCTGCGCCTGGTGGTTTACATTGCCAGACGCTTTGAGAACACCGGTGTGAATATCGAAGATTTGATCTCTATCGGCACCATTGGATTGATTAAAGGGATCAATACCTTTTGCAGCGATAAAAATATTAAACTGGCAACCTACTGTTCCCGCTGCATCGAAAATGAAATTTTGATGTATCTGCGCAAAAATGCAGGGCAGAAGGTGGAGGTATCCTTTGATGAGCCCCTAAATACAGATTGGGATGGAAATGAGCTGCTGCTTTCGGATGTTCTGGGTACGGACAGCGATATTGTTATGCGCCCCATTGAGGAGGATGTGGATCGGAAACTGCTGCACCAGGCGCTGGAAAAGCTGACAGACCGGGAGCGGGAGATCATTACACTGCGTTTCGGGTTGGGGGGAAAGCGGGAACAGACCCAAAAGGAATGTGCGGAACGGCTGGGGATTTCTCAATCCTATATTTCCAGGTTGGAAAAAAAGATCATTCAGAAATTGAAAAAAGAATTACTGCGCCTTAGCTGAGGAGGAAAAAGGGTGGAAATTCTAAAGGGAATGTGTATAATAGAAGAAAAGAATTGATTTGGTGCAAATGCAATGGATATTGGCGCCGGCATTTGTTATGATCAGTCCATCAGAAAAGGGGCGGGAACGATGTATGATATTGCAATTCTTGGCGGCGGCCCGGCGGGGCTTTCGGCGGCCATCAGCGCCCGGGTTCGGAATAAGACGGTGGCTGTGATTTCCAACAGTTGCCGGGAAAATGCGCTGTACCGCTCCAAGCATGTGCCCAATTACCCGGGATTGCCGGATGTGTCCGGCAGCGAACTGCTGGATCGCATGCATGCCCAAGCGGAAGGACTGGGCGCGGAATTCATCGAAAAACGATTGATTTCCGCCATGCCTTCTGACGGGGGGTGGTTCTTGAGTACAGAGGATGCCCTGGTGGAAGCGAAAGCGGTCATTCTGGCGGGCGGTGTGATCCGCAGCGACAAATTTACCGGCGAGGACGCATTCGTTGGCCGCGGCGTCAGCTATTGTGCGACCTGCGACGGGATGCTCTATCGCGGAAAACATGTGGTGGTTTACGGCGAAACAGCAAGCGCGGAGCGGGAGGCTAATTATCTCAAGGAGATCGGCTGTATTGTAATCTACTTGTCCCGCCGGCCGGAAAATGGCGCGCTGCAGGATAATATCCCCTTTATACGGATCAAAACCCTGGAGATTCTGGGCAGCGGCGCGGTGGATCATGTGTTAGTAGATGGCGAGCAGGTGCTGTGCGAGGGCGTGTTTTTGCTCAGGCCTTCTCTGGCGCCGGTGGATGTGCTTCCGGGGCTGGCCATGGAGGATGGTCATGTGCGGGTCAATGCTGCCATGGAAACCAACCTGTCCGGAGTGTATGCCGCCGGTGACTGCGTGGGCCGCCCCTATCAGATTGCCAAAGCCGTGGGCGAAGGGCAGATTGCGGCCCTGGCAGCCGTGGCCCGGTTGGATGAACAGAACCTGTGATCGATCATGATCGGAAACAAATATAAAATTATTAGGAGGAAACAAGTATGGCAACGGTAAAGCATGTGGGAGAAGACGGATTCAGCGCCTTTTTGGCAGAGAAAAAAGTAGCTTTGGTGGACTTTTGGGCCAGTTGGTGCGGCCCCTGCCGTATGGTGGGCCCTGACCAGATGGCTGAAGAATACGACGGCAAAATCAGCGTGGGCAAAGTCAATGTAGATGAAGAAGGCGGGCTGTCTGCGGATTACGGCGTCATGAGCATTCCCACGGTGGTGCTGTTCGTGGATGGTAAGGAAGTGGATCGCCGCGTGGGCGCCATGCCCGCCGGAGAATACCGCAAAATGATCGACGCGCATCTGTAAAGAGCGGCATCTCGTAAAGGATCAATGGCTGCGGCAGGGAGGGCCGCCCCTGCTGCAGCCGTTTGAGGCTGCGTCAAAAGGATGGCACAGTTTTTGTGAGAAGTGCTGAAAAAGATGGGAAATCCAGGGAAACAAGGCGTTTCTGTTGACAAAACGTCGTAAAATTGTTATGATTTTCACGATGGAATTGATGTTTATGCGCACGATTGAAAGTAAATCTTGGCTGGCATGCAACGGGGTGTGCCGGCGATGAAGGCGACAGTGGGGTCCAAAAATTTTTCGGAATTTTTGGGCTTTTTTTATGATGCTCTGTTTTCGGGCCATTGTGCCTGCCTGCCGTCCCGGATCTGCGGCGGGAAACCAAGAAAGGGGACGAGAAAAATGGATGAGAAAAAAATGTGTTCCAGCGCAGACAAACCCTTGGAGAATTATCTGAGCGGTCTGTCAATGGAGGTCTCGCACAACCGAATGGTGGATCAGGAAAATAAGTGCGGCTATGGTACCCAAGGCGTTTGCTGCCGCCTCTGCTCCAACGGCCCGTGCAGAATTTCCCGGGCGCGTCCCAGAGGCGTTTGCGGTGCAGACGCCGACACCATTGCTGCGCGTAACTTCCTGCGTTCTGTGGCAGCCGGTTCCGGTTGCTATATCCATGTGGTGGAGAATGCTGCCAAGCAGCTGAAGGAAACTGCCCGCAAAAAGGAGCCTTTGAAGGGCCTGCATGCTCTGGATCGCCTGTCCAAGCTCTTTGGCATCACCGGCTTTACCGACTGGGATAAGGCCGGCCAGGTGGCAGACGCTGTGCTGGCGGATCTGCATAAACCGATCGAGGAGAAAATGAAGCTGGTTGAAAAGGCCGGCTATCCCATGCGGGTAGAGAAATGGAAGGAATTGGGTATTCTGCCCGGCGGTGCAAAGGACGAGATCTTTAACGCTGTGGTGAAAACTTCCACCAACCTGAACTCCGATCCGGTAGATATGCTGATGCAGTGCCTGCGCCTGGGCGTTTCCACGGGTATTTATGGCCTGGTGCTCACCAACCTGATCAACGATGTGCTGCTGGGCGAGTCCAAGATCGGATTTGATCCTGTGGGCCTGCGGGTTATTGATCCTGCATACATCAATATTATGATCACCGGCCATCAGCAGGCCCTGTTCAACAACCTGCAGGAGGCACTGGTTTCTCCTGCGGCCCAGCAGAAGGCTGAGGCTGTGGGTGCCAAGGGCATCCGGATTGTGGGATGTACCTGCGTGGGCCAGGATTTCCAGGTTCGCAAGGATGCCTGCACGGATGCGTTCTGCGGCCACGCCGGCAACAACTATACCAGCGAGGCTGTGCTGAGCACCGGCTGTATCGATCTGGTGCTGTCGGAATTCAACTGCACGATTCCCGGTATTGAGCCTATTTGCGATGCGCTGCAGATTCCCCAGATTTGCCTGGATGATGTGGCAAAGAAGAAAAACGCAGAATACATGCCCTATAGCTTCGCCAAGAAGAAGGAAATCAGCGAATATGTCATTGACAAGGCCGTGGCGTCTTACGCAGGCCGGAAAGACTGCGATTTCAACGCTGCGAACTGCGCCAAAGCACTGGAAAGCGTTGCCAACCCTGCTCTGCGGGAAGCTCTGGCCAAGGTGCTGCTGGAAGTCAAGAAGGACAACGGCGCTGCCGGTCGTACCAACCCTATGGCACAGCACGGTTATCCCAACGCCATCACCGGCGTGACGGAAGAAACCCTGCGGGACTTCTTGGGCGGCAGCTATCAGCCCCTGATCGATTTGATCGTACAGGGTAAAATTAAGGGTATTGCTGCTGTGGTGGGCTGCTCGAACCTGCGCGCCAAGGGCCATGATGTGTTCACCGTGGAACTGACCAAGCAGCTGATTGCGAAGGATATCTTGGTATTGGCCGCCGGCTGCACTTGCGGCGGTTTGGAGAATTGCGGCCTGATGTCGCCCGAGGCGGCGGAGCTGGCCGGTTCCAACCTGAAGGCTGTATGCCAGCAGCTGGGAATTCCTCCTGTGCTGAACTTTGGCCCCTGTCTGGCCATCGGCCGGTTGGATCTGGTGGCAGGCGAAGTGGCTTCCCTGCTGGGCGTCGACCTGCCCCAGCTGCCCTTGGTGCTTTCTGCTCCCCAGTGGCTGGAAGAGCAGGCTCTGGCAGACGGTTGCTTCGGTCTGGCTTTGGGCTTTACGGTTCATCTGGGCCTGCCTCCCTTTGTCACGGGCAGCCCTGTGATTCTGGATGTGCTGACTCGCCAGCTGCCGGAGCTCACCGGTGGCCGGCTGATCGTGGATACAGACGTACAGTCCTCGGCAGACACGCTGGAGCAGGTGATCCTTGAAAAGCGCAAGAACCTCGGCATTTGAGGGGGAAGGAGCATCTTATGAGCAAGTTTCAAAATCTTGACTGCTGTGTTCCTGTGGAAGCCGACAACCCGGCCATTGTAAAAAATGAAGATCTGTGCGAAAAGTGCGGTCACTGCCTGGCGGTCTGCCAGGAGGAAATCGGTGTGCAGGGCCATTACGACCTGCTGAAAAACCACGACACAGCCGTGTGTATCAACTACGGCCAGTGCAGCGCCAACTGCCCGGAAGGGGCAATCACCTTGCGGGATGAGTGCGCAGCGGTGAAAGCGGCGATCCGTGATCCCGGAAAAATCGTGGTATTCTCCACCTCTCCCTCGGTGCGTGTGGGTGTGGGCGATGCTTTTTCAGATCAGCCCGGTCGCTTTGTTGAGGGGAAAATGGTCTCTGCCTTGAAGGCTTTGGGCGCGGACTATGTGTTTGATGTAACATTTGCTGCGGACTTGACGATCCTGGAGGAGGGCACCGAGCTGCTGCGCCGGATTACCACCGGCTGCGCGCCCCTGCCCCAGTTTACCAGCTGCTGCCCCGCCTGGGTGAAATATGTAGAGACCTTCCACCCGGAATATATTCCCAATATTTCCTCGGCCAAGAGCCCGATCGGCATGCAGGGCCCCACTGTGAAAACCTATTTCGCTGCCAAAAAGCACCTGGATCCTGCCAGTATTGTGCATGTGGCGGTGACGCCTTGTACGGCTAAAAAGGCAGAAATCCGCCGCCCTGAGTTTAATGCGGCGGGCCGCCTGCTCAAGCGTCCGGAAATCCGCGATACTGATTACTGCATCACCAGCAAGGAATTGGCCCAGTGGCTTCAGGAAGAACAGGTGGATTTCAATGCGCTGCCCGATATGCCCTTCGATGACATTCTGGGCAAAGGCAGCGGCGCCGGTGTGATCTTTGGCAATACCGGCGGCGTGATGGAAGCTGCGCTGCGCTATGCCTATGAAGTGCTGACCCGCGAAAAGCCCCCCGCTTCGCTGCTGCAGTTTGCCCCTGTGCGCGGTATGGAGGGCGTGAAGGAGGCCAGTGTCAATGTGGCGGGTACGACCGTCAATGTGGCCGTGATTTACGGCACGGAAAATGCAGACAAGTTCCTCCGCGGGGATGTTTCGAAATATCATTTCGTAGAAGTGATGACCTGCCCCGGCGGCTGCATCAGCGGCGCCGGTCAGCCCCAGTGCCATTCTATTCCTGTGACGGATGATATTCGCATGAAGCGAATTGCCAGCCTGTATTCCGAGGACGAGCGGATGACCCTGCGCAACTCCTGCGACAACCCTGAGATCCAGGCGATCTACCGGGAATTCTATAAGGAGCCTTTGAGCCCTGTCTCCGAGGCTTTGCTGCACACTTCTTATTATGATCGAAAACTGGGACGGTAATACAGCCGATCCAATCCGCAAAAAGCAGCGCACGGAAAATCCGTGCGCTGCTTTTACATGTCGGGTTATTTTTGCTGAAGTAAGGACAAAGGATGTTCAAAAGCAGAGGCTATGTGATCCGTTCTAATCTCAGCTGTTGATGGATGCAATAAGCACAAAAATAATGTAGCCTGTGCAGATACTGGTAAAAGCGGTGTATTTTGTCGCAGCTTCTTTGTGTTCTGCTTTAATGGCTTTGACTAGAAACATTGGAAAAAGAATTCCGGTCAGGATGCCGAGCATTTGCAGGAAAAATTCCATATATGTCCTCTCCTTTCAAGATTACCAGTTGTTTTCTTCACTTTATCATATTTTTTTCGTACAAATCAATACGCAGCAGGATCGGCGAAAGCACCCACTATCAGTCCAAACGTAAAAAGGGAGGGGCGGGATGGCCACTTGACAAAAAATCTGTTTCCGATTATAATTTCTCTATTGTGAGAACATGGCGAAGACGGGGAGGAGTAGGCCCCTTGCGTGCAGCCAAGAGAGCGGATGGTTGGTGTGAATCCGCCTGCAGCAGGGCAGAAGTCGCCCCTGAGTCCCGGGATCGAACGGCAGTAGGTTTCGGCGCAGCTCCTGCGTTATGGGAGGAAGAGTGCGGAAGTATTTCCGAATTCAGGTGGTACCGCGGACGCAAATCCTGTTCGCCCTGAGCCTTGCGGCTCGGGGCGTTTTTTTGTTGCAGAAGAACCGTTATAAAAAGGAGTGCAGTCTGCACAAAAGGCGAAAGGAGCATGCTATGACGATTACCGTTGATTATTTGAAAAACTGCCATAGGATGAAAGACTTTCAGCATGTGGTGGCATTGGCGACCCGGAAAGGGCGTGTATTGGGACAGCGGATCTTTTACGGCATTTTTGGTGTGCTGGGATTGGGCAGCGGTGTGCTGCTGCTGTCGATTTACGACCAACTGGAAGGGGACGGGGTATCCAGCATACTCATTGCGGTGCTTGGTCTTTTGGCCGGCGCATTTTTTGCGGTGCGCGCGCTGTTTTATTATCAGTATTTGGGATTTTTCAGCGGACGGGTTATGCGCAAGCGTTTGGCCGGATATGTCAGCGAGGTGCGCTATACGTTCGGCGAGGAAGAGATGACCGTGGACGATGCTCTGGAGCACTGCTCCCATCCTTACAGCGTTTTTCAGGGATGCTATGAATCCCGGCGCCTGTTCGTGCTGCTGCTGACGCCCCGCACAGGCTACTTCATTTCCAAAGAGGATCTTGAACCGGGAGAGGAAGAGGCCTTGCGCGCGCTGCTGACGGAGCGCTTGTCCAAACCGCCTATTTATTATGATGTCTAAGAAAATTTACGATAGGAGAATCAATCTATGAAAAAAGAACTGCCAAAGGTTTATGACCCTCAGGCCGTGGAAAGCAGCATCTACCAGATGTGGATGGATGGCCGGTGCTTCCACTCCGAGCCGGATGAAAAGAAAGAGCCCTTTACCATTGTAATGCCGCCTCCCAATGTGACGGGGCAGCTGCATATGGGCCATGCACTGGACTGCACATTGCAGGACATTCTGATCCGCTATAAGCGGATGCAGGGCTATAATGCGCTGTGGGTTCCCGGCTGTGACCATGCCGGTATTGCCACCCAGATCAAGGTGGAAGAGGATCTGCGCGTGAACGAAGGCAAGACGCGCTATGATCTGGGCCGCGAAAAATTCCTGGAGCGCGTCTGGCAGTGGAAAGAAAAATACGGCGGCC